>WAMZ01000048.1 GCA_015522055.1 Candidatus Geothermarchaeota archaeon | reverse complement strand
ATCACTCTGAATATATAAATTTAGATATAGCATCCAGAGTTGTATTGGGATGTCTATATCTGGGTTTTATAGCCATGTAAAATCATATATCCTAAATGAATACTACAATACACCTAAGATATTAGCCTATGTATTCGCTGGACTAGGCTTTATAATAGGTATTCAGCCAACACGTTACGGTCATGTCACGGCGCATCCATATATCTTTGAGTTACTACCAATTATATCTGGATATAACCCGATTCTAGGGATTTCCACCTCCATAGGCTTTATGATAGGTGATCTGTTAGTTAAACCGTTTGAAGAACTATCCATTCCATGGTACTCATATTTTTGGGTCCATGTAGGTGTGATGATATTTGGCGTTCTCCCCCCTCTAATTAGTAGGTTATTTGTATATTATGTTATGAGGCGCGGGAACCTATATTCGGACGGTGGTCTAGCTGTTTTGACAAGAAGCAGTATTTTACCATCTATATTTGGTTCGTTGATAGGTTCGGCATTGGGACTGGCAATTATTAGAGCTGGAATGGAACTAGCTTTTATACATACCCCTCAGATTGTTGGTAGGCACCCCGATTATTCATGTCTTAAGGTCGCAATTGAAGAAGATATGTTTACACCTAGTAGGGTTGGAACTATAATTATTTTTTCAGGTCCCGCAGGGGGAATATTAAATCATTTAGTATCAATAGGAATATTACCTAGGGCAGATAAGTTTGTTAAGTCTGAGACATTCAGAGGAGCTAGATCTGATACAATCAGTATAAAGAAGAAGGTAGATATTGAGAAACTATACAAGGCGAGGAAGAATTTGGGTAAGCAATTTAAAAAAATGAAGTCAAGAATTGATAGTGGGAATGTGGTTAAAAAAGTTAGTAGTGTTAGTAGGAAGGCTACTAAACTAGTGGGTGAGAAGGTGGCTACGGCAAAAGAAGCACTTGAATCAGCCAAGGCCACTGAAGATGTAGGAAAATATGAACCGATAAATCAAGCCGTAATATCCAGCATGAAAACAATTGTAGTCGATGATAAAGTAAAGAAAGCTATCGAAAACCTAATAGACCCAGATATCTCGCGTCTAATGAGAAGATTCAATGAAAACCTAAGTAAATGGTATGACGCGATGCATGAATATGATATTGCGCTGGAAGATTTTAAAGATGTTATCAGAAGGATAAAGTTTGTCAGAGGTAGATATATAGTTCCAGAGGAGTTGGATAAGACTGCGGCAAACCTTATAGCGAAGAGTAAAAAAGCAAAGTATCTTGCAAGCAAAGGCAGAAAAATTATGAAGGAGATTAAGGAGGTTAAGATGCCTTTAAATATACATAGTGCAGTCTCGAAGGCCATAGATTATGATTTCATAGCGATTGACACAGTTACAGACGCCATAGATATAGCCCAGAAGGAGGGGAAGTCTCTCGTAGAGGGATTAGCTCAATCCGCCATCTCCAATATCTTAACATATATATCTACTGATCCAGAGTCGCTTAAGTTTGCTCATGCTGAACTTGCTAACCAGATATTGTTCAATGGTAGTAAAGCAGCAGAAATAATATCTCCCACAAATAACATTAAGGGCGTCTTTAACTTATGTTATGATGTGGTTCGTGAGGGTATAGTAGATACATTCGCTAAGAAGGATCCAAGTAAGATACCTGATGTCCTTGCTAGAAAAATTAGGGAGGGCAGGTATGGGAAGGTAATCAAATACGTTTATGAGGGGGCGGAGGAGGCGATAGAGTATTTAAAAGACCCTAAACTGATCAACGAGATCTTAGAGAATAAGGGTTATAAGGCTGGCTTAAAGGGTCTTGAGGATAAGGCTGGGCGGTTCTATGATGATCTACACGAGACGGTTGATAAGGTCTTTAAGGTCGATGAGAATAGTTGGAAGGTTACAAAGCTGGCTTCCTGGGGCGTTAGGAAGGCTGTCCATGGATGGATAAATCTAGCTGAGTATACCCATAGGAGGTTGACAGACCTAGTTGCTTGGTGGAGGAGGTGAGTAGAGGTGGCGGTTGCATTATTTGACTTGGACGAGATGGCTACAGCTATATTACTTGCCGGGTTTGATGTTAAAAAGTATTCACCGCTCCATAGGATATTGCCCTGGATAGCCAAGATGAATCGAGACAACTTGCCGAAAGTTATAAGGCGGTTCAAAAAGATGAACCTTATTTGGGAGCGTAAAGACGGGGTTTATGAGTTACATTTAGCCTACCTACTGCCTATGAAGGTCTTGGCTGACCCGGAGGAAATGCTGATACATGTATCCACCAGGGTAATAAATGCGTCGACCACATATTTCGTTAGGAGGAGCAAAACCACCGTTATGTATAAGCCTACCGACGACAATAAATCATTCGCGATAGTTTTCCCACTAAAATGGAAGTATACATATGACTGGCTTGTCGAGGAGATAACGCCTCTGGTAACTGAGTATGGAGACTACTCCGATGTCGTCTTGGAACTCGGTCTAGATGAATTAGCTATATTAATGAGTATCCAGAGGCTTCTACTGAGTAAGCTGAGGAAAAAGGCTAAGAGATTCAGATTCAATGTTGTAGATATTGCCAGGGATATAATAAAGGGCGGCCTTTACGATTACATCACTGTCTATACAAATAGCCAGCTATTTAACACAATTCAGCGTCTGATGATGGATGAAGACCAGATATATGAGACTATGGAGTCGATGGTTGATAAAGGGTTATTAAAGGTATATGGAGATGGAACAAAGATAGAGTATAGTGACGTCATACTAGATATAATGGATATCAGAAAAATACAAGACTTCTCGATATTAATGAGGTATAGATTCGCTCCCAAAATGAAGGTGGATACCTTAGGCATAGTGATACATAAAGATAAAATAGTCTCGGTCGATCTATCAGAAGAAACTGCGGTACTATCAAGCTACAGCTTGGACAATTTCTTAGAGAACATACTGAAACCATTTGTACTATAAATTTGTACCGAAGGTGTATGAAATGAAATACTATGGAGCATATGCGGTGGTAAAAACCGGGAAAACAAGTTTCACACACGATAAATATATATTACTCTTTACAGACAGAGGCATATATGGAATGTTTGTAGGTCCTCTACTAGATCGTCCTATAAAAATGAAACTCATGATTATACTAATAATCATGGGAATGATTTTTGACGCCATATTTGGACAAGGATTCGGAATAGCTGCAGCTAGTAGCTATATCACAGAGTCTATAGAGCAACATATCAATAGCGCCATTAATGTGAGAGATCTTGAAAAGCTGCAGGTCCAGCTTAAATCGAAGAAAGAGATAAGCATCCCTATTAATAGGGTGAAGTGGGTTAAAATACATATGAAAGAGAAGAAAATGGTTATTAAAACGGGCTATTTTAAGAAATATAAATTTATAGTTAGAGAGGATAACCTAGATAGCATCACCCGGATTTTATTGAATAGTGGATTGAAAACATCAAAAATTGAGCTAGAAAAATGCATATAATATAAGTATTCCAAAGTATTAAATTTCCAATCATCCTATCGCTTTTCATCATTATATTGAAGGCATATCACTAGTAATGCATAATTACTTCTTAATACTTTATTCACTATTTGGTGTTCTAGATGGACTTCTACTTAGATCCTGAGCTAGAGCTAGTGAGGAAACTATCTAGGGAGTTTGCATTAAACAATTTCGATGAATCGATCGCCAAGTACATTGATGAGAGAGAAGAGTTTCCTTTCGATCTTTATAGAGAGGCTGCTAGACACCGTTTACTAAGGCCATCTATACCAGATGAGTATGGCGGCGGAGGCCTAAATATGTTGGCTGAAGCTATAGTTCATGAAGAGTTTAATAGAGTAGACTCTACATTGGGTCAATCAATATTGAGTGGTGCATTCGGCTCTAAATTAATATACCAATACGGTAGGGAAGATCAAAGAATTAATTATTTAAAGAAGGTGTTGTCTGGAGATTCCGTGATGTACGCGGCTTTCACCGAGCCTGAACATGGCAGCGATATTACGCATCTTTCAACCAAGGCCGTCAGGAAAGGTGACATATGGATTATTAATGGAGTGAAGACGTTTATTACCAATGTACCAATCGCGGACTTCGGGGTAGTATTATGTCAGATGGAGAGTGTTGATGGGAAACCCTATAGAAATCAGGTAATGTTTATAGTTGAGAGTGATATGCAGGGGGTCTCAATCAATCCGATGAAGGGTAAGATGGGTCAGAGGGGCTCACCCATCGGCGAGCTAGTATTAAAAGATGTAGAGCTTGGCGATGAATATGTCTTAGGCGAGGTCGGGAGAGGCTTCTATCAGGCACTCGAGTTCTTTAATTATGGCAGGGTTAGGGCAGCCGCGAATGCAGTTGGGATGGCTCTAAATGCATTCGATAAGGCCGTTGAATATGCGTCTAGTAGGAAACAGTTTGATAGACCTATAATTGAATTCCAGGCAGTCTCGCATAAGTTGGCGGTAATGTCACAATTTATCGAGGCCGCTAGACTACTGACCTACAGAGCTGCATGGAGCCTCGATAGGCAGGATATCGACAAGAGGGTCAAAGCCAGCTATGCCGCCATTGCAAAGAGATTCTCAACCGAATATATGTGGATTGTCATAGATATGGCTCTGCAGATATTCGGTGGATATGGATATATGAGAGACTTCAAGTTGGAGAGGCTTCTCAGGGATTCAAGGGTACTTAGGATATATGAAGGGACTAGCGAAATATTAAATGAAGTCATAGTTAATAACCTAAGGAAGGGAACGTTTTGGCTATAGGATACCAATAAATTTACATAAGATTGTAAAACATATATCTATCTCGGCTGCCACTATATATATGGACTTGTATATCCCATATAAATACGTTACCGGTATGAGGATTCAGCTTATAACATTCAATGTTGATGAGGAATTAGTTAAGTATATAGAGAAAATACTATCTGAGATTCTGAGATCCGAATCTTATACCCGTAGACTCGAGGAGCTGCCCCACCGTTTCTATAACGAATATAGGCGGCAATATCGTGGTGACCTCATTAATAGATGGTTATTCAGGGAGTATACTGGTGGTGATGTAATTCTAGCCATATTAGATGTCGATGCATATGTACCTCCATTGAATTTTGTCTTTGGGGTCGCTAATCCAAGGTTAATGATATGCAGTGTATATTTACCGCGTCTGAGGATGGGTGTATCCAGGGAAGATTATTTCATCAGGGTTAGGAAGGAGGTCTTCCACGAGTTGGGGCATATATTCGGACTAGGCCACTGTAGGGATAGGAAATGTGTAATGTCATTCAGCAACTCCATAGCCGATGTAGATAACAAGACGTTTAAATATTGTGGAAGACACTTCAGCCAAATGAGGGATAGGGGGATCGATGTATCCGACGAAGCATTACTGAAATAATAACCTTTCTTTCAATAACTCCATATTGGTAACTACTCATACATCTATGAATCTTACGGTATTCTCTATAAATCCTATCCCCTCTATCTCTATCCTAACCTTATCGCCATCCTTGAGAAGCTTGTCCTCCCCATGGACGAAACCTACCCCAGCCGGTGTACCAGTCGATATAATGTCACCAGGCTCCAAGGTCATTACCATACTTACCCGGCTGACAATCTCAGGTATCTTGAATATCATTTCACTCGTACTTCCATCCTGACGAAGCTCATCATTAACCCAAGTCCTAATCCTTAGTTTATGGGGGTCTCCTATCTCATCTAAAGTAACTATCCATGGCCCAATAGGCGCGAAGCCGTCGAAGCCCTTCCCCCTAGTCCACTGACCATCACTGAACTGGAAATCCCTTGCAGATAAATCATTCATAATCATATATCCCAGGATATAATTGTGGGCTTCCTCCACCCCTATAAACCTACCTCTCCTCCCTACGACGATAGCCAATTCACCCTCATAATCAAGCTGCTTAATAATTTTCGGGACATCTATAATATCGTATGGCCCAGCCACACTAGTCCGGGGCTTCATGAAGATCACGATATCGCTAGGCATCTCCCTCCCAGTCTCCAATACATGGCTCTTGTAATTCAAACCGAGGCATATTATCTTCCCTGGATATTTTATGGGCGGGAGTATATCTACCTCCTCAATATCATAGACCAAGTAATCCTCTGGACTCAGGTTTTTAAGCATCTCAATTGTTATCGGTTCAATATTAAGGGGATATTCAATATAGGGTGGTAGCTCCATCTCTTTAAAAGGTGCAATATAACCGTCAACGAGTATACCTAAGTCTTCCTCGCCCATAATACGGAAGCGTATTATCTTAACCATAGCATCACCATCCAAATAGTTAATAGATTATAATTATGCAGATCACATCTTATAGGTTTCTGACTATATATAGATATTTTCATGATACGTGAACCATGTAAAAATTACTCTACTCTATTGGAGGGTAATAGGTGTAGGTTGGCTAAACAGATTGGGAGAGTCGATTCCAGGTGGATAGAGCTAAGTGATTCTGAGGAGAATAGATTCGAGAAGATTATGGAGGGGATGTGTAAGGTAAGTCTCCATGACCATACAATAGTCTTCCCCGAAGACCCAAGTAACTATATAGAGTTTGCTGGTAGTGGTGAGTGGCTAATAGGTCTAGAAGGGTTATCTAGGGCAGGGCTCGACGCCGTCTTCGAGGGGTTGATGGATGGAATATATCTAGCCAGATCTAGGGATCCATGGAGCTGGGAGAATATCGTCTATCAGCTTGGGCTGATAAGTTGGTTAGTGGATAAATTGGAATGCGTATTTATCGGAAGATCTGCAGATGATATCATCAGGGCCCATGATGAAGATAGGCTGGCTATCTATATACATTTAGAGGGAGCACCACATATGGGTGAAGAACTCGAATTAGTTAGACATTTATATGGCTTCGGAGTCAGATGTATGGGAATAGTATATAGTGTAGGAAATGAATATGGCTCCGGACTAGCCGATGAGAAGGACTACGGCTTGACACCATTGGGGGCGGAGCTCGTGGATGAAATGAATAGTATAGGTATAGCTATAGACCTGGCCCATGCCAATGACCTTACATGCCTCGAGGTCATGGAGGTATCTAGTAAACCTGTCTTCATTACCCACGCGGGGGCGAGGGGGGTATGGCCTAGTAGAAGGATGAAACCTGATAAGGTTCTCGAGAGATTAGCTGATAATGGTGGTGTCATAGGTATCGAGGCATCACCCCATACTACGCTATCAAAGGAGCATCCATACCACTCGATAGAAAGTGTTATGGACCATTTTAAGTATATAGAGGACTTGATCGGATTGGATCATCTGGCTTTTGGGCCAGATACATTATTTGGCGACCATGTAGCACTACATAGAGTCTTCCGGGACTACCTAAGTATAGGGGCTTCGAGGAGCGGTTCACCCAACTACATTGAAGTTCCATATGTAGATGGTTTAGAGAACCCAGGGGACTTCCCAAATATAATAAGATGGCTAATTAGGAACGGATACTCAGATAATGAGATTGAGAAGATAGTATTCCGAAACATACATCGGGTTCTGAAGCATACAATCGGCTGAATGATGCTCATTGTTACTTGGTTCATCATTTATCTGGATTCTACCAATACTATTTCCCGAACAAGGGGGTCAAGATCATGATATTTTAGATTATTGATTATTGCTATAGCAGCATGATGAGAGTCAAAGAATGTTAGGTTTGGATATTTTTGGCGTAGCTGTGAGGCTAAAATCGCGGTTTCGAATGTTATATGAGCATAGTTTATCTTAGTATATGAGCGTAATGCGATGTCCAACGATTCTAGGAGAACACTTATATCCTCTTCACTCACACCCTTTGACCTAAGAATTAATAATAACTCGAGTATTGCAATCTCAGAGAGGAAGAGCTGTATATTACCTTTTCTAGCCTGCTCAAGAATTTGGAGAGCCCATTTATGATGCTTATCCTGTGGATTCAATGCTAGTAGAAAACCTGTTTCAACCAGGACCTTCTCAGCCACTAAACTATCACCTACATACCACCATGTTTAGCCTCCAACTCCCGTAGCGCCTGATCCTCAGCTTCCCGCCGAAGCCTCCTATCAAAAGTAAGATTCTTAAGTATCATTCCGATGATCTTAAAGGGGTCCTTTGACCTTACCATAACTATAGCATCATCCTGTACTTTAATCAAGAGCCTATCACCAGGTTTCAACCCTAACCTCTCTCTTACCTCCCTAGGTATAGTTACCCTACCCCTCTCATCCAAACGTATCTCCAAAGCCATGGTCCCACATTTATTAATAAGTGTGACCCACAAATATAAATCCTACCCATTTATCATGCATAAACTTTATTAGCTAAATCTTTTATATTGATATGCACAATTTTGTATCTGACATATTATGTATTCGCGGACTAAATCAGATTTGAATGATTTCCCATTTTGTAGGAGGTATAAATTAATTGATTCTACTTGTATATTTGGGACATCATTACATGCTAATATCATGTGGAGCTTTGAAGATTACGTCTGGCTAAGTTATTCAAGTATTAACTTGAGTGGAGGATGATGTTTCTAATTAGGTATTAAAGTAGGCATAGTGGGTGATCTTAATATTTTTTTATTTCCATGTATAGGTATGCGTGGACATGAATCATGAAAAATCAGATAAATTTTTATGTTACATCGGCTACCACAGCTCCCTGATAGTCAATAATGCTCTTTACACTAATCCTGCATAGTTTCTTTATATCCCCTCCACCACCAATTACATAATCCTTCTCCAAAAGAGACTTGTCGACGATAGTCTTGATCGGGACACCGACCGGCGGCATACCCCCGACATCGAAGCCGGTCGCCATCTTAGCCTCCTTAGGATTAGCCAGCCTGCATTCACCGACAATCTTACTGAGCTTATTAATATCAACCTTCTTATCTCCAGGTACGATCACAAGCACAGGCTCATCGCCGATGAAGACTAGGGATTTAATGATATCGCTGGGGTCGGCGCCCGTGGCCTCGGAGGCCTGCTTAACAGTCTTCACAAGCTTATCCAGCCTGATAATCTCCCCACCTAGGCTCTCTATAAGCCTCTCGATATCGGCTGGGCTATCCATTATACATCTCCTCCCTCTCCTCCTCATCACTAACTATTCTACTAACGCCCTCAGGATCCTCCAACACAAAAGTAAATTTAAGCTCACCATTTAAAGCCTTCTCTATCATCCTCATACGCTCACTCCAAGCATCTAAATCTACATCGGGATCGTTCCTAAGGAACTTCATAACCTCAACAACCCTATGAAGAACACCTTCTATCGTGGTTATGAAACCCTGGGAAGCCGCACCCGGAGTTATAGATACCTTTAACTCAGGGATATAGATTGATGCCGACGATGCCCTCACAACCAATGTGTTCAGGTCTTCAGGCCTCTGCACCCTAAACCTTAGTATCTGAGACCCCCTACTCTCCGCCATCCTAACATCCCTATATCCGTAGCCACACTCCTTACACTCCCCACCACTCAATATAACCCTCCCAACCACAGGTATCCTATGCATATATTCATCTATATACATAGTCTTACCACAATTGGGGCAAGTCACATCGAGCTTCCACAAATATTTTGGACCCACATCACTAGACTCCTTCTCACTCATGATAAAATTTCAATAGTAACCACGAGATAGATAAATAGTTATTGATCGGCCCAAAGCTACATTCAAGCCACTTAACATGTAAACAGCTATTTACATCCATGAAACCATGGTGTAAAGGCTTAAACAAATCCATAATTAACAATATTTGTAGTTGGATACGTATCCAGGGGCAAAATTTGCCTGTAAAGGTTATCTATGGTATATTATTTATGTAAATGTCTTATGGTGTAAAAAATGCAGGTGCTAGAGCTCCTTGATAAAACGAAGTTGAATACGGTGCATTACCAGATATTGGCGATAGGCTCACTTATCTATATGCTTACAGCTATGAACGTGATGCTCATAGGCTCTGTGGTTAAGCCGATCATAGATGAATGGGGATTAGACGTCGGCATAGCCGGTAACATTATAAGCATCGGTTTCCTAGGAATGTTTATCGGGGCCATCGTATTCGGTAGGGTAGCCGACTTAATCGGTAGGAGGCCGACCATAGTTATAGTACTATTAATAGAAGCATTATTTACAGCACTCCATGCCTTGGCTACCGACTTGAACACACTATATATTCTTAGGCTGCTGGCGGGCATAGGTCTAGGTGCAGCGCTGCCCCAGCCAGGAATATATGTATCTGAATATGTGCCGAAGGAGTATAGGGGGAGGTTCCTGGGGCTGGTTGAGACCTCATGGGTTTACGGTGCATTACTGGCACTGATATTTCCATACTTCATCATACCGAATTATGGATGGAGAGTCGCCTTCATAGTCGGCTTATCACCACTAATATTGATACCCTTTGTCCTCAGATACCTACCGGAATCTATAAGATATCTACTTAAGCGTGGAAGAGAGGACCAGGTCAGGACTATACTGGATAGAATTGGGATAGCCCATGGAGACATAAAATTTGAGGTGATGGAGGTTAAATATAGGGTGCTAGACCTCTTCTCCAAAAGATACATTTCCAGAACAGTTCTGCTCACTATTCTATGGATGAGCCTAGTATATACTTATTACGCTGTATTTATATGGCTGCCAACACTGTACGCTAAGTCCTTCGGGATGGATATCCTCAAGTCACTATTCTGGACTTTAGTGGTAACATTGTTCCAAATACCTGGATATTACTCGGCGACATTCCTACTGGATAGGCTGGGGAGGAAGAAGGTCTTAACAATATATCTAGTTATAGCTGGCCTAGCCTCCCTACTAATGAGTATATCGACTGAGTTGCTATGGTTCCAGATATGGAGTGCAGCGATATCATTCTTCAACCTAGGTGCTTGGGCTGGGCTATATACATATACACCGGAGCTATATCCCACTGAGATCCGTGGAGCCGCATCTGGATTCGCTGCGAGTATGGGTAGGATAGCAGGAATTATATCGCCACTTGTAACAGCGGCCCTCTACCAATCGACGGGTCTATTTGGGCCATATGCATTGACCGCCGCCGTCCATATAGTAGCTGGCCTAGCAGTTGCAGCTATTGGTATAGAGACGATGAAGAGGTCTCTAGAGGAGCTGGAGTAGATTCCTCACCTATTTATTTTATATGTCGATATCCTAGCATCCTTATCCAAATACATTTTCTTGAGGAGATCTCTATCCATCAATATTCTCAAGGCGTGCCTCACTGTCCTAGGGGGTAGGGCCGTTCTCGCCACTAGCTCCTTAAAGGTGAGCAGACCCTCATACTCCAATACCCTATATACATACTTGGCGCTGGGCGGCAGCCCCTTTAGAATATCCTTACCTAGGGAGGGCGATATTCTCTTAGATAGTCTCTCGTCTAAGGCGCCTCCGCCTCGGTAAACTTCGTCGAGCATCCTGATAGGCGTTCTACTCTTAACAACCCTAACATTATCACTGGATATAGCTTCCCTATATTGGCCGTCAATAATAATTACATATTCTCCCCGAGATAGTCCCGATACCAATATCTCGCTATCCATACTCGTTACTATAGGCTTGTGGGATGGTATAAGGGTATTGATTGGGACTATCGAGACTACATATGCATCCTTGATTATCGGGCCTCCAGCAGATAGGGAGTACCCGGTTGAGCCGATTGGGGTGGAGATTATTATTCCATCCGATGTATCCCTCCATATATATTCCCCGTTAACATATAGTGTATATCTTATTAGTTTACCAGATTTACTATTGAGTATCACGATGTCATTAAAGGCCGGGGGCGTCTCATCTCCATCGATAAATGCCGTGAGCCTCGGTATAACCCTACTAGAAAACCTACCCTTAATTATATCGGTAAGTAAATCAGGTATGTCCTCATAGCTATATATTGTGAAGAAGCCTCTGGAAACCTTTCCACTCAAGGGTACTACTACAGGCTTATCACTCCTAACACCCAAGAGAGTCTCTAGTAGCAGCCTGTCCCCACCAATAACAAATATATAATCCGATCTATTGATATCGAATGAGCCCACTTCAAGGTCATATGCCATGGATAATTCTTTGGGTAGTGCATAGTCGATATTCAGGCTATCCAGATTAGAGATAATGCTTTCAAGAGCCTCCCTCGGGAGCTCATCGGTATTCGATTGTATATAGATCCTCATCATAAATCATTAACATTTATAGAATTAATATATCATTTAGTTGCTAAGCACCCTATAGGAATCCTTAAATGTATCTTCTGGTGAATATGTACCAAATTAGAATTAGATAGACCAATAGAATAATTATGAGGATCACCAACCCAGCAACTATAATTATTGAGTCGATATCTAGTAGATAGTTTAGGAGGCTCTCCATACGTATTCCATCTAGCCCACCTACTACCATATATGGATACCTACTGTAGTCGTGGGAAACCTCACCAGCAATTAATGATAATATGGCGAGGGGTGCCAGTAGCTTAGCAGAAGTTCTGCTAGTTTTACCCATACAGTATAATAATGATATGAAAATGAGGATCAACCCGGATCCAACCATAACTAGAAACATCGATTGGGATAGCATAATTTTACCTGGGCTCCCAAGTATAACCCCATATATATTCGCTGCCATATAGGGTGAATATATGTATAGAGTGTAGGCTAGCCAAGGCCCTATAGCCAGCTGTAAAAGGGTCGCTAAACCCCCGAATTTGGATGCCCATCTAGACCAATCTAAATAGACTTTATTATCACCAGCAAATGCAAATACTGTGGAAATGAATAAGAGGCCTATAGCGGTTGCCCCCAGCCAGGTATGGATGAGCAGCGGTGGATAGACTGGGTTCATAATAGCCTTGTAGATGTCTCCAGAGACCGGGTTTATAGACTCTAGACCCATTGGATAATCTATGAATGCAAATATATATCTAAATCCTGCTGGGATCATGAATCCTGATACAGCCATAATGAAGCCTATCAGTAAATGGAGCTTATAGTTCTCCATCCCCCATGTGTACCAGAACCCCACTATCGATGTTAACCTCAGAATGATACCAATGAGGCTTAGTAGCAGTGGGAAAAATAGAATAACGGTGATTATATTGACCATAGGTGTCCATAGCCCGGCCAAGACGACGGTTATTATAGTCCCGAAGACTCCAGATACAAACTCACTGGCAACCAGTATTCTAAAGGCTTTCTTAGCCACCTCCTCCAAACCTCTATCCTCAATACTCTTAACCCTGACGATGAATGAGAAGAGGCCTACCCCAATATTTATATTGACGAATACCAGGTGAATCAGTAGGAAGATGGCTAATGCTATTAATGCCAATCCCACATCCATTTCAACCACTCTCTAAAAAACTCGGTGGCTTAACCAAAACACGGTAAATAGTATAGATCATCAAGACTATGCCTACCAATATCCCACCTATTATAGTGGCTGCTACATAGTGTGATATAGGTATTGGTGTAATGACCTCCTCTGGGTAAAATAGGCCATATATTGTCCATGGCTTCCTACCTATCTCACGGACAGCCCAACCCAATATAGGTACAAGGGTTAGCATAAATGCATATGGATAAGCCAATATAAACTGGATACTCTCCCTACCCCTAAGGAAATCCTTCTTTATGAAGCAGATTAGGTAGAATATACCGATTAGACCCGATATCACCGCTAGGGATATCTTCGTCATATACATAGGATATATAATCGATATGTTTGTCATAGCGGCCATGGTGTCCCTCAATGCGATGTTGACCCCATTTATTACCATACCTCCCCTAGCAGCCTCCTCTATCAATCTATCGAAGCCATCAAATACATAGTTTGGGTCACCGAACATAGTTAGACCAGCGAATGGATCTGGTCCAGAGCTTATCAACCCAGCCAGTAACGCGAATTTAGTAGGCTGATACTTATAAACGTTAACCCCCATCTCATGCCCGACTAGGCCCTGTATCATTAGGGATAATGCGGATATCGATGCCACCAACTTGAATGGACCAATATACTCCTCGTCCCCCCTCAAGATCTTGTAGGCTAAGCCAGCCAAGACCCAAGCAGTCCCAGCTATAAATGTAGCGAGTAATTGGTGGTATATAGATACGATGGTATATGGGCTTGAGAAAGTTATCCAGGGATCATATAGTAGTCGACGCCCCTCACCAAAAAATTTACTCAATACATCTGGGTTGATATAGCTTGAGAAAACTCCCCCAGCCTCTGTAATCCTTAGTGCAGCCCTCTTAATCTCCAATAAAGCCTGTGCATCGACAACCTGAGGACCATATATTGGTGCCCAAGGGTAAATCTTGTTAACTAGGTCACCAACACCCCATGGAACCTGGATCCATGAGTTAACCGATGTGATCAGCGCCCCTGATAACAATGCCCCGAAGGCGTATGAAACCGTGATCAACCAGTGCATCCATGGATTCCTAAATCTTCCCCACGTATAGACTAAGGCGATGGCTAAACCAGCCTCCAAAGTGAACGCAACCAGCTCAAAGAATAGTGGGGCAAAGGCGAATGATGCAATAATCAATAATGATGTATTCCACACCTGTATAAGCCCGAATTCAACCAATGTTCCCGTCGCAGCACCAAATCCAAATGCAACCACTACAACAATCGACAACTTCTTAGCAAGCCTAAATAACAAGTCATTATTTTTATATAGCCCTATGAATTCCAAGATAGCGATCAGCGGCGATATACCCATAACTATGGTTATCGATATAGCATGGAAATATATACCTAGGGCCGACAACCATAATGCGGTCGAGAGATAGTCGATAGTGAATGATATATCGGGTATATACATACCAATCAATAGATATATCAGACTAAAATAATAAATATGAAACTGCACAAAAATATATTCCATAATTACACGCGGCATATAATTAATATCTCATGCCAAACTGTTCAATCCAGTGCTTTAATCATTAGATATTTGGCTAATAAAGCTATACCATATTAATTAGTATCCAAACATCTATATACTTTATAAGGTGTCATCCATGAATAGACGAAAATTCCTTATTATTGGAGGCGCTGCCGCCCTAGCCGCTGTAATCGGTGGATATTGGTATTGGACAAGTCTTCCTAGGCGTGAGGAAGTAGTTACTATAAATCTCTATACTTGGGAGGAGGAAATATATCCAGATGAACCTATCGTTGTTGATGGAAAAGAGTTCGACACGATTCCAGCTGCATTCGAGTATCTCCACCCAAATATAAAGGTAAATGCATCATATTATGGTGACCAAGACAAGATGGTAGCCGATTTATTAGGTGGGAAGAGGGCCGATGTTATAGCCCCATGCCTCGACTACATCCCAGTTCTTTTGGAGCATGACTTAATAGAACCCATCGATACAAATCTACTAGATAATTGGGGGAAAATGTTCCCCATATTCCATGAGAAGGGGGTCAAGTATAATGGGAAGGTCTATTTCATCCCAACAAACTATGGTACGGAGGCTATTGATTATTTGAGGCCAGCATTCCAGCAATATGGCCTAAAGGAGCCTGAGTCTTGGTACGACTTCTTCCACCCGGAGGAGCTTGGATTTGATAAACTTGATAATCCGAGGAAGATACTCATGCCTGACGATGCGAAGATGTCTATAGCTATGGCAGCCCTAGCACTGGGCATCGACCTAGATAAAGATAAGGATAATAAATGGGAGTTAGATGACTCTGAGCTCCAAGAAGTCAAGGACTTACTGATAAGTCAGAAGCCATATGTATTGAAGTATTCAGAGGAGATAGACTCTGAGATGCCTACATTGATGGCCAATGGAGACATCTATATGTCGCTCGGTTGGGCCCCAGAGACACTTGAGCTCAGGGACGAGGGATATGATGTCGTATATGTATTACCCGAAGAAGGCCCGCTCGTCTTCCTATGTGGAAACTCAATAGTTAAGGGTACAGAGTATAGGGAGGCGGCTCATAAACTCGTCGATTTCTATTTATCTGAATATGTTCAGGGACAAGTCTTCGCGGAGCAATATTGGTACGGCATCACCAATGAAGAGGTCGTTAACAAGCTTAAGCAGGAGGACCCAGATCTAGTTGAAGGCCTATTATTAGATAAGCCTCAGGAGGCTCTTGCAGTAGGTGTATTTGAGTATCCATTGGATGATGGAGAGGAGGAGAGGTGGGACCAGGTCTGGAACGAGGTTCTCGAGGCCTAAACTATAACTAAATAGCTATATACCTTTTTTCCAGCGACGTGTATCCAATTCTGCTCTCCAACTTGGTGGAATGAAGTAATGTCAAAAGACGTAGTTTTAGAGTTGAAGGGGGTCTGGAAGTATTTCGGTAAAGTCCTAGCCCTAAGGGGTATTGATCTAGAGGTATATAAGGGTGAGCTGCTGGTACT
>WAMZ01000047.1 GCA_015522055.1 Candidatus Geothermarchaeota archaeon | reverse complement strand
GAGTTGGGGATGCCCGAGTATCATGCCTATTATGGTTGTTAGTGGGGTTTCTCTATAGGGAGATGGAAATAGGTGAATTATTTTTACAGATGCCCCCCTCCCATCCAGTATTAGGTATGAGTGTAGCTGTTGGGGTGTAATTATTTTTAGTGAGAAGTATGGGAGTAGGGTTAGTGTGGCAAGGACTATATAGTAGTATGATGGGTTTTGCGTCTCACTATTCTGGGGGGCTTTTTCCATAAATAATTAGATTTAAAGGAAGATGTTATATATCGACTACATATGTCAATACATGTCTACCATCTTCTTCTTTTATCTCCATCTCATGGTATGTCATGGCCTTCACATGTACCTTCGACCCATGCTTCTCTCTATTATATTCCTCCCCCCATGCCACGGCCTCCAATCTATAGTTCTCGCCATTTTTCTCGATCCCTACCTTATAGTCTGTGAACACTAGGTTTTCTATCTCGAATATAACTATTAATTCTTCTATCCAGTTGAATAATAGGGACATTAGGTCGAATCCCTCTACGCTTATATTCCGTGAGACCTTTTTATCCACCCTATCTCTATGTATAAATATGTCTGTGAATGCCATGGCTGCGGCCTCGAATGCCTCCTCTAGTGTATCGCCCCAAGCCTCAACCTTTATATCTGCTGTGTGCTCTAGGAATCTATAGCCCTTCATAATGTTCACCATGGAGGCTGTTATGATTGACTATGGCGATAATCTTTATAGTAAAGTATTAAATTAATGTGTATATCTAAATAATTTGGGTTTATACAGAGTATATTGATGGATGCCGGGATGGCCGAGTGGTTAAGGCGCGGGCCTTGAGCGTATGTCCAGGATAGCCCGTGGGTCGTCTGGCCCGCGTGGGTTCGAATCCCACTCCCGGCGCCATCAACTATTTTCTATGGCTTCCCCTATGGTATCGGCTATCTTAACAGCCGGGTCCTCCATCTGGCTGGCTATCCGTAGGGCCTCCTCACGATGGGTTTCCGGAGGTCTCTCCAATATTTTGATTACTTCTTTTGTGCTTCTGGCCCTCTTGACCAGGCCCCTCTTAACAAGATATTGTATGCATATGGGTAGCCTTCCTGGCCTCATTGATATGGTTAGCTTTCCTTGTAGAGCACTCTCCATGGTCATCGTTCCACCGTAGCCGATGAGGCCATTGGAGTATTTTACTAATGTAGGTCCGTGGAGAGGCTCCGTCGGCACAGTCACATTATCAAGTTCTTCCTCTATTTTCTTATATTTCTCGACATCCTCACTGTATCTCGGTAGGATGACTATCCCTAGATCGGGCTTCTCACGCCTAATAATCTTGGCTAATCTCTCTATATCCATGCCCCTCCTTAAGCTGGTGTTTAGTTGGTAGGAGGCCATCCACTCTATAGGCCTTATAACAATATACTTCTCCCCGACTCTATTTACAATCGTCTCAATTGTGTCTCTATCATCAATGTGTCTCCTGATCCATACAATTGGATCTAATCCTTTGTAGCTTATTACCCTATCTCTAGATATTCCGTATTTAGTCCAGTTCCTTACATGTATTATCCATGGTGTATATAGTCTGATTGATAGGGGGACGGCGAGCCTCGAGGCGGCCTCCGCGTGGGGGCTGTCGCTTACCGATATATGCTTGATTCCTAATCCGTAGGCTACCCTGGCGGCGTCTGGGGATGTGAAGGAGATCGATGCTTGGGGCTTTTCACCGGAGACTATATCGATTAAACCCTTCATCCTATCTATTGATGCCTCCAATTTATTTATGAGGCTCGCACCACCATATCTGCCGACTATGTAGCTTCGGTACTGACCCTTAATATATTTGTTGTATAGGTAGATTGTCTCCCTATATTCCCGTAGGGTTATGAAGATATCGTAGCCCCTCTCCCTCAGCTCATCAGCTACGCCCTTAAAGAATAGTGCCTGCTTGGGGGTCAGTATATCGATCCATATCTTCATATTTACACCGCTATGTATATTTGGATTAAAATGTCCATTGGGTCAAGAGTTATATTAATAATATCAATATTCTTTATGGCTGCATATCACGATTTATATGTAGCTTCGGGATACATAGTGTAAGTAAACGATGGTGGTCATCGTGATACAATATATCTTATTGATTGTTGCGGCCCCGGCTACATATCTTCTAACTAAGTTTATGGCACGTGTTATAGAGAGACTGGGCTATGTTGGGGTGGATATATTTAAGCTAGATAAGCCTGTTATCCCGAGCCTGGGTGGAATACCCATCCTAATCATGTATAGCATATTAATGTATTTATTGTATTTAGCTGGGTTTGTGGCTATTGATGTGTTTGCCGCTGTTGTATTGGCGTGCCTGATAGCTGGTTTCGTAGGCTTATTGGATGATCTCTATGATATGCCCGGCTACTTCAAGCCACTAGCCTGTCTCTTGGCGGGGTTACCGATAATTTTATTTGGTACATATATCCCTAGGCTATACTTCCCTCTAGGGGTATCGTTTAGGATCACATATATCTATATATTACTTATATTAGTTGGCGTCAGTGTCTCGGCTAACACGGTGAATATGCTTGATGTGGTTAATGGTTCTGCATTGATAGGTACATTGGTAGTGCTTGTTACATTGGCGTTATCTGCTGTGATTATTGATCCATCTAATGATATACTGCCGCTACTTGCTCTACTATCGGTATTGGCCGGGTTTTTACCCCATAACATCTATCCATCCAAGATCTTTATCGGGAATGTTGGCGCCCTCTTCCTTGGTGCTGCGGTAGCCAGTTTCGCGATTATCTATAAGGTAGAGTTCCAGGCCGTGGTGGCGATGCTCCCATTTATACATAACTCTTTTTTCTTCATGAATAAGTTTAGGAGGTTTGTTGAGCATAAGAGGCTGAATTATAGGGTTACTGAGTTGGGGTCTGATGGCTTGATAGGTGATGCTGGGGATCCCAATGCCCCGGTAACCCTCGTTAGGTTGTTGGTGGCTCCTAATAGGTTGTCGGAGCTGGATGTGGTGTTGAATATAACACTGCTGTTTATATTTTCTTCTATTCTGGCTATGTTGTCGCTTTTGTGGTGGTGGGTATGAAGCTGAGTAGAAGCATATATTACATTGCATTCATCCTAGTTATTCAGTATATCTTCATAATAGCTATTCCATACATGTTGTTCCATCTATATCTGTCGGTAGTATTTGTTGATTGGTCGGTGTTTATTGATCAGCTTATTAAGGCTGTTATATCGGCTTTATTTGTGGGGGTTTGGCTTTATCAGTGGATGTGGGTTACCAATAGATTATATAAATATCTGCGTCGTGGTGGAGCTTAAATTCTTTTAATTGTGTGTTACGTAGAATATATATTTGTTATTTCTATAAATTCATAGTAGTATCGGTGGATGGGATGTGTGGAATAATAGGTATATTGTATAGGGATAAGTCTGTTGCGAAGGATTTGGTTACTGGCCTTAAGCTACTTGAGTATCGGGGCTATGACTCGGCTGGTATAGCCACGTTGAGTAATGGATCTATCCTTATTGAGAAGGATAAGGGGAGGATCGATGAGCTTAATGTGAAGCTGGGTTTCGAGTCTATGCCTGGGTGTGTTGGAATAGCTCATACTAGGTGGGCTACACATGGGGCTCCGGATAAGATTAATGCCCACCCTCATACCGATTGTGAGAATAGGATAGCCGTGGTTCATAATGGGATTATAGATAATTATAATGAGATTAAGAGTGAGCTGGTTAGGAAGGGCCATATATTTAAGAGCCTAACTGACACCGAGGTTGTACCCCATCTTATAGAGGAATATATTAAGAATGGATATAGTTTTAGGGATGCGGTGATTGAGGCTGTTTCGAGGCTGGAGGGGGCGTATGCATTAGGTATTATATCTACTTATGAGCCTGGTATGATTGTTGGTGTTAAGCAGCTCAGCCCGTTGGTGGTTGGTGTATCGGATGAGGGTATGTTTATCGCCTCGGATATAAATAGCTTGTCTCCCTTCACAAAGGATGTTATTGTGCTGGATGATGGTGAGGTTGTCTTCCTTACCGGGGATTCTTATGAGATCGTGAGGCTGCCGACTAGGGAGAGGGTAGTTAAGAAGGTTGAGCGGATTGAGATAGATACACAGTTCGCGGATAAGGAGGGTTATGTTCATTATATGCTTAAGGAGATATTTGAGCAGCCGGTCGTCTTGAACTATAGTATTAGGGTTCAGGAGCATTATCTCAATCTAATGGCGGAGCTCCTCGATAGGAGTAAGGAAGTATTCATAATTGGTGCTGGCACATCATATCATGCGGCCCTGCTTGGGAGTATAATATTGTCTAGGGTGGCTAGGCTAACCACGATACCAGTAATAGCTTCCGAGTTTGTATCTAGGTATGGTGATGTGGTTAGTGTTGATTCTTCTGTATTGGCTATTAGCCAGAGTGGTGAGACGATCGATGTTTTGAAGGCTATTGAGTTTGCGAAGAGTAGGGCAGCGACTATACTGGGAATAACGAATACATTGGCATCTACATTGACGCGTGTATGTAGGGTTTATATCCACCAACATTCTCTACCAGAGATTGGTGTCGCGGCTACTAAAACATTCACGGGGCAGTTGGCGGTTCTATACCGGTTGGCTATGGTTACTGGTAAGAAGAGGGGGAAGCTCAGTCAGCGTGAGATGGATGAGATGAAGGTTGAGATAGCTAAGATACCTGGGGTAGTTAAGACCGTCTTGGATAGGGTTGACCAGCAGGTTAGGGCCCTGGCTAAGAAGTATAAAGATACTAGGTACTTCGTGTTCCTAGGTAGGGGACTCAGCTATCCCATTGCTCTGGAGGGCCGTTTAAAGATGCTTGAGATTACCTATATACCCTCACTGGCTTATCCGGCTGGTGAGAGTAAGCATGGCCCCATTAGCCTGATTGAGAAGGGTGTCCCGGTGGTGTTTGTAGCCCCGCCAGATGAGACGCGGAAATTAATAATCGGGAATATTGAGGAGATGAGGGCTAGGAACGCGACTATAATTACTTTGGGTGACGAGGGTGACAATGAGTTGAGGGAGTTGTCTGACGACTTTATACCTATGCCTAGGGTATATCCATTATTCTCACCTATACCCTATGTGGTGCCTCTTCAGCTCTTTGCATATTATACTGCGGTCCTCTTGGGTAGGGACCCTGATAAGCCTAGGAATCTTGCTAAGAGTGTCACGGTGTTATAGCTGGATATGGATAAGATATTGGTTGTGGACTTTGGATCGCAATATACACATTTGATTGCTAGGAGGGTTAGGTCGATCGGTGTTTATAGCGAGGTTATTCCACCGGAGTCTATTGAGGATTCTCTGGATGATGCTGTTAAGGGAGTTATTCTTTCAGGGGGGCCGATGAGTGTATATGAGGAGTCATCCCCCAAGATCTCCCGGGAAGTACTACTGGGTATAGGTAAGCCTATTCTAGGGATCTGTTACGGTCATCAATTAATATCTCATATTCTGGGTGGCTCTGTCTCCATCCAGGAGTCTGGGGAGTATGGCATAAGTAGGTTTTATATCAGCCGTAGCCATCCACTATTCGATGGTTTACCGGATAGCTTCATTGTCTGGATGAGCCATAGAGATGGTGTTGTGGAGCCGCCTCCTGGTTTTGATTCCCTTGGCTATACAGATATAACTAGGATTGCTGCTATGGCCGACGATAGGAGGGGGATATATACCCTTCAGTTCCATCCAGAGGTGGTGCATACCGAGTATGGATTGAAGATCCTGGAGAACTTTGTTCTGGGGATATGTGGGTGTGAGAGGGGGTGGGACCCCGTTATTAGTCTTAAGAGGTTCTTGGAGGAGCATTCGGGGTGTGAGGGAGGGGCGATTGTAGCTGTTAGCGGGGGTATCGACTCAACGGTTACAGCCGTTATCCTTAGGGAGATCTTTGGGGATAGGCTTTATCCAGTATTCATAGATACGGGGTTGTTGAGGAGTGGGGAGGGGGAGTGGGTCGAGTCCCTCTTCCAAAGCCTGGGCTTCAAGAATCTACTGGTGGTGGAGGCTTCCGAGCTTTTCCTAGAGGAGCTTAGGGGGGTTGTGGATCCAGAGGAGAAGAGGCGGATTATATCCAGGCTCTATAGGGATCTGTTGAAGATCGTGGCTAGTGAATTGCCTGACATTAGATATATGGGGCAGGGGACATTATATCCAGATAGGGTTGAGAGTGGTGCTACAAGCAGGTATGCCGATAAAATAAAATCCCACCATAATATCATTGAGGAGGCTGGGCTTGGGCTTAAGATACTGGAGCCCCTCAAGGACCTGTATAAGGATGAGGTAAGGATTCTGGCTAGGCATCTCGGGCTTCCTGATGAGGTGGTTAGCCGCCATCCTTTCCCTGGGCCGGGCCTAGCTATTAGGATTGTGGGTGAGGTTACACCAGAGAAACTCGAGTTGTTGAGGAGGGTCGATGATATAGTTTATGAGGAGCTTGTGGCTAGCGGATTATATGACAGGTATTGGCAGTTTTTCCCCGTCCTACTCTCTGTTAAGTCTGTTGGGATTAGGGGGGACCACCGCCACTATGGATATATAGTTGCCATTAGGGGGGTTGAGAGTCTGGATGCTATGACCGCCAGGTTTGCACGGCCGGACTGGGATTTCCTGGAGAGGCTTTCAACCAGGATATTGAATGAGGTGGATGGGGTATCTAGGGTGGTGTATGACATTAGTAATAAGCCCCCCGCAACCATCGAGTATGAGTAGGCCTGTAGCGAATCTTTATATACCCCCCTATTCATTGATTTGTTAAAAAATTGTTTGTTCATATCGAGGTGTTTATATGAATATTGAAAAGTCCTTCTATAGAAGGTTATTGGAGGCTCCTACGGCGATAACATTTAATGATGTAATTCTACTACCTGGCTATACTAGGGTAGAGCCTAGGGAGGTGGATCTAAGGACTAGGGTTACAGCGAATCATGTGATTAATCTCCCGTTTGTATCATCTCCAATGGATACGGTGACTGGTGCTGAGATGGCTATAGCGCTTGCTAGACTTGGTGGTGTGGGAATACTCCATAGGAACTGTAGTGCTGAGGAGCAGCTGGCTATGGCTAGGAAGGTCAAGAGGGCTGAGTCGTTTATAATTAGGGATGTGATAACTATATCGCCTGACCAGCAGGTCTCGGAGGCTATTAGAATTATGGAGGATAATGATATACATGGCTTGCCAGTGGTTGATGATAGGAATTATTTACTTGGTATCGTTACTTGGAGGGATGTGAGGTATAGTGATCCATCTAATCTAGTTAGGGATGTGATGACTGGTAAGGATAGACTGGTATATTCCCATGAATCGATTACTATTGAGGAGGCCAAGCGCCTGATGAATGAATATAGGGTTGAGAAGCTACCTATAGTTGATAAGGATGGGAGGCTATTAGGCCTAGTTACGTTTAAGGATTTGCAGCTAAGGGGTAAGTTCCCTAATGCCAGTAGGGATGCCGACGGTAGATTATTGGTTGGCGCGGCGGTCTCCCCATATGACCTTGATAGGGCGAAGATGCTAGATAGATATGTTGATATTATCGTCATTGATGTCGCCCATTTCCATAATGAGAATGTGATCGCATCGACGCGTAAGTTGATGAATGAAGTTTCTGCCGATGTCGTGGTGGGTAATATCGGGACGCGTGAGGCTGCTTTAGATATCGTGTCTAGGTTGGATGGGGTGGCTGGCTTCAGGGTGGGGATCGGGAGTGGATCTATATGTAAGACGGGTGTAGTTACTAGGGTGGCCGCTCCAACTCTCTTCGCTGTGGCTAGTGTGGCTGATGCATTGGCTTCAGAAGGGCTGCTTGGGAAGCTCCCGATAATTGCTGATGGAGGTATTAAGAACTCGGGTGATATAGCGTTGGCCCTAGCCACTGGTGCATCGGCCGTGATGATGGGTAATCTATTGGCTGGTACTAGGGAGAGCCCTGGTAGGTTGGTTGCGTTGGAGGGTAAGTATTATAAGGAGTATTATGGTATGGGTAGCAATAAGGCTAGGATGAAGAGGGCTTCTCTAGATAGGTATTCAAAGCCGTCTAAAGATGTTGAGGAGGGTGTTGAGGGTTGGGTGCCTTATAGGGGGACTGTTAAAGATGTTGTACAGGAGTTGAAGGCGGGTGTCGAGGCCGCCATGGGCTATGTCGGGGCATCGAATATTGAGGAGCTTTGGTATAAGGCTAGGTTTGCATTGGTCTCGCCGTCGGGTATGGGTGAGATCAGGCCACATAATATATTCATGATTAAGGGATAGTCTTGGATTATCCGTGGAGAAAATTATTTATATATAAGCGGGCAAATTTATCAATATGCAATTGGAGTTGGGTGAGCCGTCTCTATGTCGAAGGAGTTTAATGTAGTTGTTAGGATATTGGATACGGATTTAAAGGGAGAGAATGTGGTTGTGGAGGAGTTGACGAAAATAAAGGGGGTGGGCCCGACTTTAGCACGGGCTATACTCCATAGATTGGGGATCCCGATTAATCGTAGGGTTGGTGAGCTTTCTCAGGAGGAGCTGGATAGGATTGTTGATGAGATTAGGAATATAGAGTCTAGATACCCACCTTATCTACTTAATAGGAGGTTTGATAGGGAGACCGGTGAGGATAGGCACTTGATAGGTAGTGAGTTGGAGTTCACCGTATCTCGTGATATTGAGTTTGAGAAGAGTATTAAGTCGTGGAGGGGTATTAGGCATAGGCTTGGCTTGAAGGTTAGGGGTCAGAGGACTAGGACTACTGGTAGGAAGTCGAAGGTTCCAGTTGGTGTTAGGCGGAAGAAGAAGTGAGGTGATTCGGTTTGGGTGAGCCTAGAAGGTTTAGGAAGAAGTATGAGACTCCATTCAAGCCCTGGGATAGGGAGCTCCTGATGGAGGAGCTTATGCTGATAGGTGAGTATGGGCTTAAGAATAAGCGTGAGCTTAGGAGGAACGCCACTTTCCTTAGGAAGATTAGGGATGTGGCTAGGTCTTCATTCGGCCTCCCACCGGAGGAGAGGGAAGCGGTTACACGCCAGTTGATTGACCGGCTCTATAGGCTTGGGATCTTGCCTGAGAATGCTACTATAGATGATGTTCTGAGGCTCACTGTTAGGGATATCCTTGAGAGGAGGCTGCAGACCCTTGTTTATAGGAAGGGTTTGGCGAAGACTATTTATCAAGCTAGGCAGATGGTTGTCCATAGGCATATAATGATTGGGGATAGGATTGTGGATAGGCCTGGATACCTCGTCTCTAGGGATGAGGAGGATAAGATTAGGATTAATCCGAGGAGCCCATTCGCCAATCCTGAACACCCCATTTGGAGGGAGGTGAGTAGTGGTGAGTAAGGAGGAGGGGAAGAGTAGGAAGCAGAAGAGGGAGCTTTGGGGCGTCGCCCATATATACTCGAGCCTGAACAATACGATTGTACATATAACTGATTTGACTGGTGCGGAGACTATCGCGATTACATCGGGAGGCATGTTCGTTAAGGCTGATAGATATGAGGGTAGCCCCTATGCAGCGATGATGGCTGCGAAAAAAGCTGCTGAGATTGCCTTGTCCAAGGGGATAGTTGGTGTCCACCTAAAGGTTAGGGGGGTGGGTGGCCATTTCTCACCCATACCTGGTCCAGGTGCCCAGGCAGCTATCAGGACTCTGGCTGGTAGTGGCCTTAAGATAGGTATCGTTGAGGATGTTACGCCTATACCTCATGATAGGACGAGGCGGCCTGGTGGTAGGAGGGGCCGTAGACTATGAGTAGCGCTGGCGACGATATTAAGGTGGAGGTTCTGGAGCATTCTGATAATGTTGTCAAGATGGTTCTGCATAATGTTCCAGTGAAGATAGCTAATTCTATTCGGCGTAGCGTTATATCACTAGTACCTACACTTGCCATTGAGAAAGTTATTATATTTAGGAATGACTCGATTATGAATGACGATATGCTTGCTCATAGGCTGGGCTTGATTCCGCTCAAGACTAGCCTGGATAAGATTAGGGAGTTGGAGCGGACCAATGGTAAGGTGTCTCTAGTCCTTTCGGTCTCGGCTGAGGAGGATATGAGGACCGTTAGGTCTGGTGATATAGTCTGTAAGGATAAGGATGTCGAGATTATATCTGATGAGATCGATATAGTTAGGCTTGGTAAGGGTGAGTCTATCCAGCTTGAGATGGAGGCTGTTGTTGGTAGGGGTAAGGATCATGCGAAGTGGTCGCCGGTTACGGTTGCTGTTGTGAGGGGTGTGCCTATTATCCGGTTTAAGCGGCGTAAGTGTGATGATTACTGTGATAAGTGTGTCGATGCTTGTCCCAGGGGTGTTCTTGCTAAGGAGGATGGGAGGCTCAAAGTTGTCGATAAGTATAACTGTACCGTTTGTAGGCTTTGTGAGAAGGCGTGTCCAGATAATATTAAGATAGGGATTGATGAGAATAGTTCATTACTATATATTGAGTCGGTGGGGCAGCTGACTGTTGATGAGATACTCAGGGCTTCCTTTGAAGAGCTTAATAAGAAGCTTAGTGAGTTATATGATGCATTGAAGGTGGTGGAGTGATGTCTGCTAGGAGGAATAAGGAGTATTTCTTTATATTGAATGAGTTGAGGAGGGCTAGTAGGAGGTATAATGCCCCTATATGGAGATATGTTAGGGAGTTGTTGAGTAGGCCTAAACGTAGGAGGGTAGCTGTCAATATATCTAAGTTGAATAGATATACTTCGGAGAATGATGTGGTGGTTGTTCCTGGTAAGGTTCTTGGTGCTGGGGATATAGACCATAGGATAACTGTAGCGGCTTATGACTTTAGCCTCACGGCCTATAATAAGTTGAGGGAGGCTGGATGTGAGATACTTTCTATCCCGGAGTTGATTGAGAGGTATCCCAAGGGTAGTGGGGTGAAGATAATTGTCTAATGGAGAGACTATATATGTAGATGGTAGGGACATGATTATGGGTAGGTTGGCGTCTAGGGTAGCTAAGATGCTGTTGGAGGGTAAGCGTGTAGTAGTGTTATATGCCGAGGATATAGTGGTTACTGGTACTAGCAAAAGATCTATTATGGAGAAGTTTTATAAGAGGCTTAGGCTTAGGTCTAACGTCAATCCACGTAGGCACGGCCCATTCATACCGCGTAGCCCCGAGGGTATATTTAGGCGTGTGGTTAGGGGTATGCTGCCTAGGCGTAAGCCTAAGGGTAAGGAGGCATATAGGAGGCTTAGGGTTTATAGGGGGAATCCGGAGAATATACCTAGTGAGAGGCTGGTTGTATTTGAGGATGCTAGGAGGCGTAAGTTTAACCCCTATCCATATATGTATCTTAAGGAGATTGCTAGGTTGATCGGGTGGATACCTGTTGAGGAGAGGGTTAGGAGGTGGGTCTCTAGTGAGTAAGCAGAAGGTATATATCTTTTCTGGTAAGAGGAAGAGGGCTGTGGCTACCGCATTGATTAGGAAGGGCAGTGGTAGGGTTAGGATTAATGGGGTTCCTGTAGAGATTTGGGAGCCTGAGGTGGCTAGGCTTAGGATTATACAGACCCTCTTACTTGCTTACCCAATATCTAAGGAGTATGATATTGATGTTAGGGTGAAGGGCGGCGGCTTTATGGGCCAGGCGGAGGCTGCAAGCATAGCGATAGCTAGGGCCCTAGTGGGTGTATCCAAGAGTAAGAAGCTTAGGAACATATATTTGGAGTTCGATAGGGCTTTATTGGCTGGTGACCCGAGGAGGACTGAGCCTAAGAAGTTCGGCGGCCCTGGGCCTAGGAGGAGGAAGCAGACGTCCTATCGTTGATTGGTGGTGTATTGGTTATGATGATACCGGTTAGATGCTTCACGTGCGGCAACCTTATTGGGGATAAGTATGATAAGTTTATGGAGATGGTTGAGTCTGGTTTGGATCCTAAAGATGCTCTTGATAGGCTTGGTCTAAGGAGATATTGCTGTAGGAGAATGATTTTGTCACATATAGATATTATTGACGATTTCCTAGTTTATAGGAGGATGGCTGTGGGTAGGGGGGAGCGTCGGGAGTAGCCCCTGCCTCGATGGAGGGATTGGGTTGAGGGTTAGGGAGCTTGGTTGGAGCATAAGCTATACATCTAGGGGCCGTAAAACTATAGATATTAAGATAATTTTAGAGTCGGGCGCCTCTGGTAGCTTCGCATCTCCCGCTGGGGCGAGTACGGGGCGTCTAGAGGCGCCGTTCTATCCATCTGGTGGCCTCGAGGAGGCCCTCAAGGTTCTTAAAGACCTAAGTAAGGCATTGGTAGGTCAGGATTTTTCTAGCCAGAGAGAGTTCGATATATTTTTATCTGAGTATGATGGGACCGGGAATTATTCTAGGATAGGTTCTGCGGTTTCACTTGGGTGTTCAATGGCTTTCGCCGAGGCTGCTGCACGGGAGATGGGTGTCCCTATCTTCCACTGGCTCTCCAATGGAACGGCCTCCAGTTACCCAATGCCTCTTGGTAATGTATTGGGTGGTGGTAAGCATGCCAGGGGTAGGTCTATAGATATTCAAGAGGTGCTTGTATTTCCATTGAATGCCCCATCCTATAGGGAGGGCTATGAGGCCCTAATCATGGTTCACCGTAGGGTTGGTGAGTTATTGGCTGAGAGGGACCGTGGCTTCACTGGTGGTAAGAATGATGAGGGTGCATGGACGACTTCGTTGAGTGATGATGAGGCTATCCAGCTGGTTGTGGATGCCGCTGATCAAGTCTCTAGTGAGACTGGTATTAAGATTGGTGTAGGGCTGGATGTCGCTGCATCATCTCTATATGATGTGGAGCTATCCTCATACTACTATTCTAGGAGGAATAGGTATCTGGATAGGGATTCCCAGATAGATTATATAGTGGATTTGGTGGAGCGTTTTGGCTTGGCATATGTTGAGGACCCGGTTGAGGAGAATGATTTTTACGGCTTCTCCAAGATAACTTCGTTATGTGGGGATAAGGCCCTAATAGTTGGGGATGATATATTCGTTACGAATGTATCCCGAATTAAACTTGGTCTTGAAAAGGGGTCGGCCAACGGTATAATTATTAAGCCGAATCAGGTGGGTGACTTGACTAAGACTTTGGAGGCGGTTAGGGAGGCTGGCTTGGGGGGTATGAGGATCGTGGTTTCACATAGGAGTGGGGAGACTATGTATCCCCATTTGGCTCATGTCGCGGTCTCCTCGGGGGCCGCACTATTCAAGTGTGGCGTGGTGGGTGGGGAGCGGATAGTTAAGCATATTGAGATGATGAGGATAGTGGAGGAGTATGGTGGCTTGAGGCCATCCTATTTAGGGCTCTAATCCATATCTAGGTTGCTTTAGATTTATATAGGATATATTTAAATAGGTGTTCTATACCTTTATGGTAAAAGGTGAAGTAATTTGGCTGAGGAGGGCGAGTCGGGGGCAGCGACGACGGAGAAGATTGAGATCAATAAGGAGTTGCTACTAAAATATAGGGTCCATCTGGGTAGGAATATAAAGACTAAGTTTAGCCAGGAATTTATATATGCTACTCATCCCCGTGGATTTTATCTAATAGATTTGACCAAGACTATCGAGAAGCTCAAGGTGGCCGCTAAGTTTCTAAATATGTTTCCAGCGAATGAGGTCCTTCTATATTCAGGTAGGGAGTATGCATTTAAGGCTCTTGAGATGACGTCCAAGATATTGGGATATAATGTATTGTATGGTCGTTTCCTACCTGGGACGTTGACCAACTATATGCTGGAGAATCACGTCGATATATCACTGTTGTTTGTCGTCGACCATACGTATGATAGGCAGGCGGTGGATGAGGCCTATAAGATGAAGATTCCTATAGTTAGCTTCGTGGATACCAATTCAAATGGAACTATAATCGACTTGGCTATACCGGGTAATAATAAGGGTAGGTCTTCGATAGCCGCATTGATGTGGATCCTATCTGTATTTATATTACGTGATAGGGGTATATTGGGTGAGGATGAGGTTATCGATGTTCCTATAGAGGAGTTTATGGAGTAGCATTCTAACTTAATTTACTCTATAGGTCAGTATATTTTTTGGTGGTTATTTAATGATTAGGAGGCCGGCGGTGGCTGGCTCCTTCTACCCGGGTAGTAGGGATAGTCTACTGAGCTATATCCCAAGGCTGTTCTCGAGTGGTAGGGGGCCTGGGGGGGTTCCGGATGTTGTTGTTGATGGTGAGAGGCGTCTATTTGGATTGGTATGTCCCCACGCTGGTTATATGTATAGTGGGGAGATAGCCGCCCATGGTTTCTATAGGCTTGCCTTGGATGGCCTGCCAGATAGAATCGTATTGATAGGCCCTAATCACACTGGATTAGGTGGGGCCATCTCTGTCTATCCCGGGGGTAGTTGGGAGACTCCCTTGGGTAGGGT
>WAMZ01000046.1 GCA_015522055.1 Candidatus Geothermarchaeota archaeon | reverse complement strand
GTAGATTATGAATGATATAGATGTTTCCCCTACCTACCGCCATGGACACCATATCTCACGAGCCCATATAAGCTACCCAAGAATATTACAAATATCAACATGAATAATGGGACATGGGACAATGCAAGGGGAGGCACCTCACCCGTGGGTGTAACGAGAGACCTGGATAATCTCCCCAAATTGAATGTCGATATAACGAGCATTGGAACCGGGCATCCAGACCTATAGAGGTATATGGCGGCCGATATGTATACCGCGGCCAAGACAATATTCTCGAAAACCAGGAATCTTGGGAGCGGCGCCACGAAAATAACTCCAATATACATGAGGGACAGTATACTTGCTAAGACGACAGTCACAATCCTCCAGTTCATGGCGTGGACACTCCTCCAATTAAAAATGTATGACGATGTTATATTCGATAGTATTTATTCGACACCAGTGAGCTCCGCTCTAAACTCCCCAGTCAGCGGCCTAACCTCGAATACACAGTATTCCGAGCCGGTATTGATACATTCAACCTCGGTGACAGACACACGCCTACCATGGAGCCTCTCAAAGATCGTCGACAATATCCCCATCATTATCGAGCCTGTCGGCCGGGTCGCCCCAGTCTCCTTCATCAATGCACACTCCCAATAATCACCGATATAGATTCTTATATAGTCCCTCCTAATCTCAGTATTGCTCACGTAGCCCCATCCTATACTATGAAGAATGGGATTCATATTATCAATCGCTTCCTTAATAGTCTTCGAGTCATAACCCCTAAACTTGATATAATTACTATATATAGACTCCCCAATAGCCTGACCAATATGGAATAGCATCTGGGTGGCACCCTCCTCACCAAAGTTACGCCTAAACTGCATAATCAGCCCCATTAGGGACGCATTATCAAATATGATTGCCCTAGCCCCAGCCAATGTTATGGGGAACATCATATCGGCGAAGTAGAATTTCCCAGACTCAGCCGCCCTCTTAATATCTATAACCAGATCCTGACGCTTCCTGATATTAGCCAAGAGTTCATCGATAGATACATCTAGACCGACTCCCATAACCGCTATAAAGATAAAGTCTTTGTCCTCATCGATCCTGGAGTGGAATTCGTATAGGACATCTGCTCCAGCCGAGACGAATGTATCGTGTATATGCTGGTGAGCCTTGGTACCTCTCTTCACAACGGCCTCAAAGGCATATATATTAGGGGTCTTCGGAACTATCCACATCAACTTAAGGGGATATTTGGCTTCTCTCATTATAGTCAATTCAACTACCCCCCCCCCCACCGGAGGGGGTGGAAACCAGAGTAGAATATTTTAGATATTTAGGTATATGCGGTATTTAAATTTAACACTGTTTACGCAAATTAAAATGGTATCTCTAAAAATATTCGATTAGCTGTTACGCCTTCCTCCTAATCATTAGGGCGGTTGCCCCACCCATTCCATGGCATATCGATGCCAAACCAATGTTTGCGCCACGAGTCTCCAAGATATTTAGTAGTGTGGTTGTGATCCTGGCTCCACTGGCACCCAGTGGATGGCCTAAAGCGATCGCCCCTCCGAAAACATTGAGTCTATCCCTATCTACACCGAGCATATCCTCAAATACGATGTTTGATATTGCGAAGGCCTCATTATTCTCAAAATAGTCTACCTCAGAGATATCTATATTGAGTTTGGATAGGAGCTTCTCAACGGCCTTTATAGGGGCCAGTGGGAACTTCCAAGTCTCGACGCCAGCAACACTGTACCCAATTATCTCCGCCCTCCTACCCAGTCCATACCTATCTATAGCCTCCTCACTTGCAAGCAGTAATGCGGCTGCCCCATCACTAATCTGGCTGGCGGTGGCCGGTGTATGCACCCCGCCGGGGAAGATGGTTGGGAGCTTGGCCATCCTTTCTAGAGTGGTGTCGCCCCTTATCCCCTCATCACGGTCGAGTACGACTCGATCACCCACCCTAATCTCCTTATACTCCCTCTTGAAATATCCCTTCTCCGTTGCTTCATAGGCCTTCCTGTGGCTATTTAATGCCACCTCTTCAAGTTGGTCTCTGCCAACCCCTAGTTCCCTAGCCAGTTTATCCGCCTCCTGAGCCATTATCAAGCCGTTGAATGGATCTGTAAGCCCCTCGAAGACTAGGGAGTCTATTATAGGTGTCTGGCCCCCATATAGAAGCTTGACCCCCCATCTATACTCCCATGGAATCAGGAAGGGGGACCTACTCATACTCTCCATACCCCCGGCTATAACTAGGTCTGCCTCACCAGCCTTAATCATGTTATAAGCGGTTATTATGGCCGCCATCCCCGATGCACATACCATATCCACCGTCATCGCATCAATTTCATGGGACAACCCGGCCTTGATAGCCGCCTGCCTCGCCGTGTCCATCCCGAAGCCATCCCTAATAACCTGCCCCATAACGACGAAGTCGGGCCAATCACTATCTATCTCATTCCTCTCGATGAGCCACTTTATAACCATTGCCCCCAACTCTTGGGGCGGGAAGCTTATCAGCGACCTACCGAACTTACCTATGGGGGTTCTAACCGCATCGACTATATACACTTTATGCACGGGGCATCCCTCACCATAAATGGATGTCTCAAATTATCGATTAATCGAGGTTTATATTAGGCAGATATAGATATCAGGTATAGAAAGTGGTCTAAACGGTCCTGAACCTACCGACATGGAAGAAGCCCTTCCCCCAGTTATGAAGGGGGATAGGGTTATTCTTAATACTCCAACCCCTCTTAAGATGGAACCTCTCTGGATCAACCCATGCCTTAAGCACCTCACCAGCATAGAAAACCACGTCCTCCGCCTCTATAGAATCATAAACCCGACACTCTAGGGCTGCGATGGCCTTCTCAGGGATAGGCGCCCCAACCTTCTCACCCCTAACCCCGGGAAGAATTTCAAGCTTATCGACCTCCCATCCATGGGTATGCCCAACCTCATATATCAAGTCCAAATCATCTATCGAAAGAACATTCACCGTAAACTCCCTATACTTATCTATAAGGCTATATGTATGGCTCTCAACATCCACCGCTACACCGACCAACGGAGGCTCCTCAGCCACCGGCGTTACCCAGCTTGCCGCCATATAATTGGCGTCGACACCCACCCTACCGCTCCCAATCACATATGCAGGTCTAGGATGGAGTATAAGGTAGAATCTATCCAGACCCATATCTATCAATCCATATGGCATGGGAGCCACCCAACCTAATAAACCTTCAAGACATTCCTAATAAAACTATTTATACGTTCCATGGCCTCATCAATCAAATCTATAGGCGGGAGACTAACAATCCTAATATGCCCTGCACCATATCTGCCGAAGCCACTACCATATACCACGAACACACCATACTCCTTAAGTAGCCTAACCACGAAATCCCTATCATCCACAGCACCATCCAAAACCAATTTGGGGAATACATAGAATGCTCCCCCAGGCCTAACACCCTCCAATCCATTTATCCTATCCAGCCAATACATTATCCTATCAACCCTCTCCCTAATCCTCCTAACCATATCCACGAGATGAGACCTATCTCCACGCAGGGCAGCGATAGCCCCATACTGTGCAGGTGTATTGGGGCATAGCCTATTCATAGCCAGCTTAACGACATTCTCTAAGAAACCTTCCTTGTATTCGCCGCTGGGATCATGCATATATAGGTAGCCGAGCCTCCAACCCGTCATCAGGAAAGCCTTCGAGAACCCATTCATAACAATCACAGGAAGATCCTTGGAGACACTAGCGGGGGACACAAACTTACCATCAAAGACAATCCTATTATAAATCTCATCACTAAGTATCGGCACACCATATTCAGCGGCCAAATCAACCAACTCCCTTATAACCCTCTCACCATAAACAGCTCCAGTCGGATTATTGGGATTAACAAGGACGATCAATCTAGTCCTATCACTAATCTTCCTCCTAATATCATCCAAGTCGGGAACCCAGCCGGAATCCTCATCCAATCTATACTCAACAGGCCGGGCATAAACCAGCTTAGGCATAGAGATATAGAGAGGATATGAAGGGCTAGGGACCAGAACCTCATCACCCTCCTCCAACAAGACCCTACACACAAACTGGATAGCCTCACTAACACCCTGCGTAACAACAACATCATCCGAAATCAGAGAAACACCATTAAACCTAGACTCCTCCTCCGCAATAGCCTCCCTCAACTCAAGCAGACCCCGCGACTCACTATAATAATTAGCATTCAACTCAACCGCAGCCCTATACATAGCATCAATAATATGCCTGGGAGTCGAGAAATCAAACCTAAGCGGATCACCAATATTCAAATAGATAACCCTCTTACCCCGCCTCTCCAACTCCCTAGCCAAAGGAGCCAACTCACGAAT
>WAMZ01000045.1 GCA_015522055.1 Candidatus Geothermarchaeota archaeon | reverse complement strand
GGGTTTAAGTTTAAGTATCCTACATCGAGCCAGGCTATAAGGAGGGCTGTTAAGGATTATTTAAAAGTATTAAGCATCTCGAGGTAAACATATAAGAATTATTATATACTCATATAATAATTAATGAACCTTCTACCACCAATGGAGTGATTATCATGCCTGCCAATAAGAGGTATGTATATGATTTTGAGGAGGGCGACTGGAGGAATAAGAAGCTTCTTGGGGGGAAGGGCTCTAGCCTGGCTCTAATGACTCAGATTGGTCTACCAGTCCCGCCTGGCTTCACCATAACTACAGAGGCGTGTCGGGATTTCTTGAGGTGTAGGGAGGCTGATATCCAGGCTATACTTGCTAAGTTGGAGAAGCTTCCGCCACCTGATGTTAGGGATAGGTTGATAGCTGAGCTCTGGTCTATATTGGATCAGTTGGAGCTTCCCGATGGATTGATGGATGAGGTTAGGGAGCATATACATAGACTTGAGGAGAAACGTGGTCTAGGATTCGGGGACCCCGATAAACCTCTATTGGTCTCGGTGAGGAGCGGAGCCGCTGTCTCGATGCCTGGGATGATGGATACCGTGTTAAACTTGGGGTTGAATGATGAGACGGTTGAGGGTCTTGCTAGACAGACTGGTGACTATAGATTTGCATATGATGCATATAGACGTTTCTTACAGCTATTTGGCAAGATAGTCCTAGGTATAGACGATAAAGTATTTGATGAGGAGTTTGATAAGATTAAGGAGGAGTATGGGGCAAAGAGTGATGTGGAGGTCCCCTATGAAGGGCTTAAGAAACTCGTGGATATATATAAGAAGATAATCATTGATAAGATAGGTTTCTTCCCATCCGATCCGTGGAAACAGTTGGAGATGGCTATAAAGGCTGTATTCAGGTCTTGGATGAATCCAAGGGCGATATACTATAGGATCGCGAATAAGATAACCCCGGATATAGCCGACTGCACGGCTGTGAATGTCCAGAGCATGGTATTTGGGAATATGGGTCAGGACTCTGGCACTGGCGTAGTTTTTAGTAGGAACGTTGCCAATGGTGAAAATACCTTATATGGTGAGTTTCTACCAAATGCGCAGGGGGAGGATGTAGTTGCAGGTATTAGGACGCCACTTAGTATTGATGAATTGAGGAGGAGGCATCCTAATTTATATAGTGAGTTGTATGAGAAGGTGAAGCTTTTGGAGAGGCATTATAAAGAGGTGCAGGATGTGGAGTTCACTGTGGAGAGGGGTAAGCTATTCTTCCTGCAGACAAGGAATGCCAAGATGACTCCCCTTGCTAGGGTAAAGACGGCTGTTGATTTGGCTAAAGAGGGTATCATAAGTAGGGAGGAGGCTGTATTGAAGGTTAAGCCGGAGCATGTTCTTCAGCTGCTCTATCCAAGGATAGATGATTCATCTGGGGCTAAGCCTATTGCAAAGGGGTTGAACGCATCACCTGGTGCGGTGAGTGGACAGGCTGTCTTCGACCCAGACACTGCTGTCGAGTGGGCGAGGGATGGTCGTGAAGTAATCTTGGTTAGGGTTGAGACGAAGCCCGATGATGTCCATGGATTCTATGCTGCGAAGGGTATATTGACGAGTAGGGGTGGTATGACGAGCCATGCGGCGGTAGTCGCTAGGGGGATTGGTAAGCCTGCGGTGGTTGGTGCAGAGATGATCAGGATTGATTATGAGTCTAGATGCTTTACGGTTGGTGAGGTTGTGGTTAAGGAGGGTGACTGGATAACTATTGATGGGAATACTGGTAATGTCTATGTTGGTAAGGTGCCTACTATTCAGCCTGAGATAATCCCAGAGCTTAGGGAGCTCCTCAGCTGGGCGGATGAATTCAGGAGGCTGGGTGTCAAGGCCAATGCCGATGTACCTGAAGATGCTAGGATAGCTAGGGAGTATGGGGCCGAGGGTATAGGCCTACTAAGGATTGAGAGGATGTTTAGACGACCGGAGAGGCTTGAGGTGCTGAGGCGTGTAATTTTATCGGAGAGTAGTGAGGAGAGGCTGGAGGCCATGTACAAGCTATCTGAGATGATAAAAAGTGATTTTAAGGAGATGCTTGAGATAATGGATGGGCTACCAGTCACCATAAGGCTCATAGACCCACCGCTCCATGAATTTCTCCCGAAGCCGGAGGAGGTCCTTAAGGAGATCTATGACGCTGAGAAGAATGGAGATGATGAAAGGGCGGATGAGCTTAGACGTCTATATAAGAGGGTCGTCGCCTTGACGGAGGCCAACCCGATGATGGGCCATAGGGGAGTCAGAGTTGGGGTGACATTCCCAGAGATTTATAAGGGACTTGTTAAGGCGATGTTGGAAGCGACGGCTGAGTTGATTCTCGAGGGTAAGAATCCTGTATTACAAATTATGGTACCACAAGTAGCTATGGTTGAGGAGCTAAGGTTTGTTAAGAGAGAGGCGATAGAGCCTGTCAAGAGGGAGGTGGAGGAGAAGTATGGGATTAAGATCCCCTTCATGGTTGGTACCATGATTGAGACGGTTAGAGGCGCCTTAACCGCTGATGAGATTGCGGAGGAGGCCGATTTCTTCAGCTTCGGGACCAATGACTTGACCCAAGCCACATTCAGTTTCAGCAGGGATGATGCGGAAAATAAATTCCTGCCACAGTATCTAGAGCTTGGATTATTGAAAGCTAATCCATTTGAGTCTTTAGATGTAAAGGGTGTGGGTGAGCTCGTTAGGATTGCTGTTGAGAGGGGTAAGAGGAAGAATCCCCAGCTTGAGATAGGGATATGTGGTGAGCATGGCGGTGACCCTAAGTCTATAGAATTTTTCCACAAGGTGGGCCTGGACTATGTGAGTGCTTCTCCCTTCAGGATACTGATCGCGAGGTTGGCAGCAGCTCATGCAGCTCTCAAAGAGAGGATTCCAGCTAGCTGATTATCTTCTCCAAAAATCTATTTATAATTAATTACATTTGTCCAAACAGATAGAATTCAGCCATAAGTAGTATATTAGAGACGCCTACTGAAACTATTAGAATCAATATCCCTATTTTTAGATACTCTATAAATGATATTTCTAGCCCCCTCTCCTTCATGATATCCAAGGCCACTACATTTGATGATGAGCCTATTGAGGTGGTATTGCCCCCGAAGTCGGCGCCTAGAATTAGGGCCCACCATAGTGGATTGTCGGGGGAGGGTGTGGTAATACTGCGTAGAATAGGTATAAATGCTGCTGTAAATGGTATATTCGCGATTAGTGCCGAGGCTAGAGCCGATATCCAAAGAACGATAGTGGTGGATATATATAGATTACTTGTTAGGTATGGCTTGAGGACTTGCGATATATTACCTATAACTCCCGTTTTGTCGAGCCCTCCAATTATTATGAATAGGCCTGCTAGGAAGAGTAGTGTCCCCCACTCTACGTCGTCAAGTACCTGCGGCATCTTCTCTCCCCCCAGGAATAGTAGGATGGATGAGCCTAGTATGGCTATTGCTGAATAGCTTAGCCCTACATATGGCTTGACTAGAAACATAATTATGGTGAATACGAATATCGCATAACCTATATAGAGTAGTTTGAGGTCTGTTATGACTTCAGAGGGAGATACTGGTAGATCGACTGTAATTATCTCCTTATCGAGTATGTCCCTATAATAGTAGTATATCAATAGTGTCGAGGCTAGGAGTGCCACTATAGATATAGGTGCTATGTAAATAATGAAGTCTAGGAATGTCATGTTTATACGTGTTGCTACCATAATGTTTGGGGGGTCGCCTATTATGGTGGCGGCGCCCCCTATGTTTGAGGCCATTATCTCACCGATTATGAATGGCTTTGGATCCAGGTTAAGCATCTCAGCTATCTCAATTATCATTACCGTCATAAACATGACGACAGTTACGTTTGCTAGGAGTGCGGATAGAAGGGCTGTCGTCAATGTTGTAACGATAAACATTCTCCGTGGTATGTATCCACTTAATCTAGCTGCCTCCAACCCTATATATCTAAAAAATCCGGATTCTCTGAGTGCACCAACTATAACCATCATTCCGAAGAGGAGGCCGAGTGTCTCGAAATCAATATAATTTATCATATCTAATGTAGATACTATACCGAGTATCCAGACGAATGTGGCTCCGACCAATGCAGCTATCTGCTTCTCCTTCTTACCCAGGGCTATATATGCATAGGTTGTTATGAATATGATTATCGCTAGATTTCTCTGGTCTAACAATACTTGGATCGGGTCTGGCATCTAAATCAGCTCATAATCCCATGTATAACATTAAGTTAAATAGAATGTCTTGCTCCATAATTCTTGTATATGGTATCCAATGAAATTATATGTTTTGTATCCTCCATAACTCCCGTGTAGCGCACCTTACCCCACCGCCTCCAGCCTCTATATGGGGAATATCTACCTCGATAACGTCGACTCCATATTCCCTCCTTATATAGTCATTTACGATATGGTTGTATCTATCAACCAAGATCTTCCCTTTTCCTAGGTTGAGGGCGTTAGCCATCGTTATCTTGCTTGCTTCCTCATGAGGTATCTCATCTATGTATACACCCATGTCTTTGAAGAGCTCTGGTATAGAGACCATCTTTACACCATTGCTATTATACTCGAATGCAGAGTAGAAACCTAGCCTCATCGGGTCGATCAAAGCGTGGTAACATCCATTTAACTCCCCAAGGTATGTTAATACGGTATCTAGGTGTACAGCGCCCGTCTCACTCCATCTCCTTATATATCCTGATAGGGGTATGCCGATTAGCTTTACATCGCTTGGTAGTAACTCCCTAATATAATGTAATCCCGCTTCATTAGTCCCCCTAACCCCTACTCCAGTTAAAATCCATTTCCCTTTATCCGTTTCGATAAGGAAGAAGTTGCCTCCCTCGACCTTGGATAATTCTAGGTATCCATCAAACGGGGCCCATCTTGGCCTAAATATAGGCTTATTCCCAATTATATGATAGACATCTATAATTACCCTCTCTTCACCTCTCCTTATCGGTAGCGCCATGTTACATATTATCGGTGTATCCATAAACGTTATACTCTGGTCTCTTGTGTATCCTATCTTTGCAAGGTCAGGTTCAATATCAATTTCTATCAACTTATTTCTCTGCGTATATATAGAATCATATAAAGTCTTTCTATTTACATCGCTTAGAGCATCATCATAAAATATTATGCACCTAATTCCTTCGCCATTCAATATATCAACTATTTTAATTATGTCCTCTAGCCATCCATCCTCGCTGGGTGTCTCCTGACCATCTAGAGTCCTTGGCCTCCAAACCCATCTACCCCAATCTCCATATACCGCTTTAAACTGCTTATTTGATGGTATGCATAGTAATATGTTTCTCTTTAGGTGATCTTCTGGATAGAAATTTCTTTCTCTATCTAGGTATCTCCTCCATTGCTTCTGTAGATTCTCTTCGAAAGAGTCATGTTCATCAACCCATCCGTCAAGCATTAATTTGTTATATAGGTCTCTGGGCATCAATGAGACTACTTCATCCATGTAGATATAGGGATATGGGTTTTTGAGGCCAAACTTACTTAATTCTTCATACCTAATTATTTCTCTCGATGGTTGTGGCGGTATGTTTGGATATCCACGTATTATATCTTGGCTAATCAGTCTCTTAAGGGGTGGTTTAACTATAATATCTATATTCTTTTTTAGTAGCTCGATATCATCCCTAAATCTATCTGGGTTGAGGAGATGATTTAATATGTTGCGGCTATCCATACAAATATATTAGTTTTTCGTCCAAAGATAATTTAATAACTCCTCAATTGAACCTACTTCAATGACCTTGATATTATAGCCTTTGCTGTCCAAGTATTCCTGTACATCTATTATCTTAGCTTCATAGGTTATTAGGTAGAAACCTGGGAATATCTCCCTCCTAACTGGTATATATACCTTTACCTTCGTCTGTCCCGGCGGCACTATAAACAGTTTTCCATTATTCTCAGCGGCTGCCAATGCCTTTTCCAAGATTCCCCCTACTTTACCTATGCTTCCATCGGGGTTTATCGTCCCAGTAATATATACACTCTGGTTAATCGACTTATTTAGCATTAATGATATTATTGTGGCTGTTATAGCGGCCCCTGCACTCGGTCCATCCACGACATCTACCTCCATTGGTGCCTGTATACTTAATATTATATCGTAGCTACTTAGGTTGATCGATGTATAAGTCTCGGCAACCATCTTTGCAATCTGTAGACTTGTCTGGAGATCTATTCCAATCTTTGGCTGGGTATTTACTAATACCCTTCCATTACCAGGAACTATTGATATAGTAAAGTTTAGGACGACACCAAAGTATCCAGTATTATTCTGCCCTACCGCAACGGCATGGAACTTTAATACTCCACCTCCTGTAATGTTACTGAGTATAGTTGTGTTCGTGAGGTAGCCTGATACCATCCTGTAATAAGAGAGTTGCTGTTCAAGTACGTTAACCCTATTCTCTATCTCGGCTATTCTGTTTCTAAGTTGGGTGTTCTCTATATATAGTCTATATGTATATGTAGATACATATGCTATTAGGATAACTAACAACGCTATTATCACTAGGTATTTCTCTCTCCTATCCTCTGTATACATTTCTTTCCCCCCGAATGTATATACAGACTTTTTGTTAGACATATATTGAGTTAGATAACTTTTAGTTAAATGTTCGACTATAAATCTTAACCATTAATCTAGTCCATCATCTCAACTATTAAGCTCCATCTAGCCCCAGATTTATCCACATCACCGACTGATATATTTAGCTTGGGATTCACCGATTGAAGTATTCCCTGGAGCCTTGGAATCAAAATATATTCTAGGAGCATATCCGCATCTAGCTTCATTTTCTTAGCCGCATCTATTACCGGGCACCAAGCGGTTATCTCGATAACAGCCTTCTCCGGGGAGGCCTCTACAACGTTGAACTCACGCTTCGAGTATAATCCTGGTGATAGGGTCTGTAGCCCCAGCCTCACCAGCTCCACTACAGACTCTGCATCATCACCCTTTAAACCTATTCTACTCATATTCTCCTTTATCCACTGTCTTCCATCCCTCCATTGTATTTTGGCCATGATTGACCAGGCATCCTCCACTCCCGACTTCTCAATCTGCTGAATATATTTGATCAATGTCTCTATCCACATTACAATATAGGATCTGAATACGAGTTCATTTAAGGAGGAGGACGTCCTACTCACCTCACAATAAATAGGGTATCTTCATTCAGACTTAAAAACTATTGTATGAAGCTTATTAAAACGAATGGAGGCGAGAATCATGAATATATGGGTATCAATTAAATGGTGATTTTACCATCCTTGTAGCTATACATGTCGTTATTTTGAGGGAATATACATATTATTTTTAGGGAATCTGGCATTATCCGGTGGTTTATTATGAAGTCGGTGGTCTTAAGAGAAATTGGGAAACCCCTTGAAGTTGTTGACAAGGATGTTCCTAAGCCGGGGCCAAACGAGGTACTAGTTAAAATAATTAGGACTGGTGTATGTTTCAGGGATGTACTGACTGTGGATGGTTTCTTCCCTAGGGTGAAGACCCCATTGGTATTGGGGCATGAGATAGCTGGCGTAGTTGTTGATAAGGGTGATAAGGTCATTGATATAGAGATTGGTGATAAGGTGGCATCACTCCCCTACGTCCCATGCGGTGAATGTGAATATTGTAGGGCTGGAAGGGAGAATATATGTCGGAATCGTAGGTGGTATGGAGAAGTTCTGGATGGATCCTACTCGGAATTTATTTTGCTAGACAAGCGTTCGATCGTGAAATTGGAGCGTGACTTGGACTGGAATTATGTTGCCATATCTTCATGTGTGATTGGGATGGTTATACATGCTATTGAGGATTTCGGTGGTATTGAGCCAGGCGATAAGGTTCTTGTTACAGGGGCAAGTGGTGGCGTAGGTATACATGCGGTGCAGCTAGCTAAGTACTATGGGGCCGAGGTCTTCGCAGTTACTAGGAGTGAGGATAAGGCGAGGTTTATCGAGAGGGTGAAGCCAGACCATATAATCATATCGAGTGGAGATTTTAGTAGGGAGGTCAAGTCCCTATCCGGTGGGGTTGATCTGGTTATTGAGGCGGTTGGTGAGCCAACCTTCCAATATAGTCTTAAGAGCCTAAAGTGGGGCGGCAGGATGGCTATCATAGGTAATGTCAATGTGAAGCCGGCCTCCCTACAGCTTGGGCTTATGATCCTTAGGGAGAACCTGATCCATGGGGTCATATCAAGTACGCTAAGGACTTTAAAGAAGGCATTGGAGATAGGGTATGAAGGCGGGGTAAAGGCTATAGGTATAGAGATGAGTCTATGGGATGTTGAGAAGGCGCATGATATGCTAAGGGAAGGTAAGGCTACGGGGAGGGTTTTCCTAAAGCCATGATACGTTTTATGTTATATTAAACTCCTTAGTTTTACCATTATTGTTCCTAAAGACTATTTTGAAGGGGCTATAGAATGGGAGGCTACTTTTTCTCAAGAACTCGTTCTTAAGAACTTCCAGGAGTATATCAGTATCGGGAAGTTCCCCGCATTCAATTATGAAGACTGTCTCCCCCATATTTTGCCTACTATAATCCACTTTGACCTTGGCCCCAGGTATAAGTTCCTTAACGACGGACCGCATCCTATCTATCCAAGTCCTCCACTCCATATTCATCCTATTTATCTCTTTATCGATATTTTGCGGTCGCCACATCTCTCTACAAATTGTTTAATGAGTCATATTTAAATTTAAATACATTTTTCAATACATGTCCGACTTTCAGATTAACAGTATATTATATAGTATAATGTTCAAAGAAAATATGCTTTTTGATGTATTCATCCGAGTTTATATATGTGATAATTGTTCAATGTCTATGTATAGGTGGTTTAAAATGAAGGTGTTGATTTTAGGTGGTGTTGGGGCTGTAGGTATCGAAGCCACCAGAGATTTTGTCAAAACATCGAAGGCTGATGTGATAACGATCGCCGACTATAATATTGAGAAGGCATTAAGATTAGTGGATGAGCTAAGTGATGAGAGGGTCGATGCCATTAAGGTGGATGTCAATAATATAGAGGAACTTAAGAAGCTTATGTCAGGATATGATTATGTAATAAATGCCTTGCCCTTTAAGTATGACTACATAGTGACTAAGTTGGCTGTGGAGCTTGGTATTAGTGGGGTAGATGTAGCATCTGAGGAGGATCAATTTGAGCTCCATGATATAGCCGTTAGGAACAGCGCTCTATTCGTGCCTGGAGTGGGAGCTACTCCTGGCACGACTAATCTAATGGCTAAGAAGGCTGCCCATATGCTGGATGAAGTTGATACTATAGAGATTTTCTGGGCTGCATTTAGATGTACCGCCCCGAGTCCAGGGCTCCTATATGTAACGATATGGGAGTTTGACCCTAATTTGAAGGAGAGGGTTGTCTATGAGAATGGTGAATGGAGGTCTGTCCCCCCATTTTATGGAGCTAAAGAAGCCACCTTCTTCCCATTAATAGGGCGTAGATTAACTGTATGTGTACCCCATAGTGAGACCTATACCCTACCTAAATATCTCGGTAAGCCTGTTAAGAATGTATATGTTAGGGGGACTTGGCCTGACGAAACCATGAACCTACTTAAGACATTACTATATTACGGTTTTTATGATAACAATCCCATCGAGGTCAATGGTGTTGAGGTTAGGCCTATGGACTTTATATATAGATTCTTGTTAAATAGTCCACATGCTAGAGAGACGGAAATTTGGGGTTATGGACTACTTGTACATGCTACAGGCGTAAAGGAGGGTGTTAAGGCTAGGGCTGTGGTTTGGAATGAGCATCCCCATCCAGATGCATGGGGTGGCAGAAGAGCGTACTTCAAGAATATCGGTATCCCACTTTCTATAGGTATGCAGCTGATCATCGAGGAATATGTTGATATATATGGTGTCCTCCCCCCAGAGGCTGTTTATGACCCCGATAGATTCTTCCAAGAATTATCAAAAAGAGATATAAAGATACATAGTAAACTGGAATTCTTGCAATAAGGCCGCCGATTTCCTATACACGTAGGACTATTGAAATACGGTGACTAGACTTTTAAGATACTCGAGAAATCATTCGATCGATTTTTAGTTTCTATGTATTAGGTCCTTTACATATATAGACTAATATTTAAAGGTATTTTTAAATAATGATTGTTTACTAAATTTTTTTTATAGATTGTCTGGTGGTTAAGTTTGAATAGATTGGGGCTAGTTGTATTAATAC
>WAMZ01000044.1 GCA_015522055.1 Candidatus Geothermarchaeota archaeon | reverse complement strand
GTCACAGACGGTTAAGGTATCATCGGTTTTAGGGGCTATGTCACTCGGAGTATATATGTATAGACTTGTTCCCTAGTCAGTATCATTACAGATAAATATATATTATCATTATACACGGTAAATTGGTATATCCTGTAGCTAAAGGAATCGGTTACTCCGAACATATCTTTATTTGATGTTAATGCGGAGCGTAGCTCCACCAGCTCCTCATATCCGTCCGGACCCAACCTTACTATATAGAATTTAAAGATGGGAATTGGTTCGGCGGCCTCCTTAATCCTTATCAATAGATATAGGGAGTCGCCGTACCAATATAAGTCCATAATCTTACCTGATAGCCTATTGGGCGGATTTATATATAGATACTCGACCCTCGATACTATGCTGCAGTCGCTACCTAATAGTGTATAGACTAGATGGCCTTTGCCCAGCTGGTATACTATCGCGACCTTATCCCCGACAAACTTGACTATATAGTCCAGCCAAGCCCTCTCATCAAGGTCAATGGGGACCTTAAGTATCATCTTATCCTCGAACATCACTCTACACATTAATCTACCATCCAGTGAAATTACATCCATAGTTATATTCCTAGGGGAAACATATCCATCGAACCCAGATAGTCCATATATATAGTATAGCCTGCCATTGTTATATCCCAGGAAGATATCATAGTAATAAATACCAGTAATTCTACGCAGAGGCCGTCTTGGTGCGAAGAAACTATTTTTAACGAAACTGCCATCCGGAGAGACTCTGACAACCTCTATGCCGCTATGCCTCAGATCCTTATTTATTTCCTCCAATCCGATGCCTACGACAAATACTTTGGCATCGGCCTCTTGATATACACCTACAAGGGAGACACTCATCACCCAATAGGTACCATAACTCCCCAAGTCCACCGAGACATTAAATACGTATCTATCATCTAGTAGGCTGTATCCATAGATAATATATGTAGGTAGGTCCAGGTCCCACTCGACCCAATACATAACACCATTGTCTATCACACCGTATGCAGGGGGCGTCGACCTATGTAGTGTTCTTTGGGCAATATCATAAGTCAGGATATCCCTTGAATCCTCAACCGCAAAATATAGGTAGTTAGCATCGTAGTGGATGAGTGAGACCCTCGGCATATTGATAAGAGGCCAGCTCTGTAGCTCTTCCTGCGATTTGGCTAATGGATCAATAGCATATATTATCTTGGCCGACGGGGAGCCACCAACCACGGGGTCCCCCTCATAACGGGTATTAGACGCTATCAAGAATCCCCCAGCCTCTAGAAGCTCCAAAGTCACCATATACTTCTCGAACCTAGTAATAATCTCCATAGTATAGCTGGGCGCCCCCGGGGTAGGGCCTTGCTCAGGAGACGGTGCTGCAGGGGCTTCCTCACCACCAGGCCCAAGCCCAATTAGATTCCTTAATTGGGGCACCGCATAAATCGCTACAGTACCCCCAACAACCACTAATATAATTATTAGAGCCACCGTTTTCAGGCTCATCAAATATGGAATATATATTTTATAAACCAATATAAACTTAGATTCTCAATATTGAGGGGTTGGAATAAGCAGATAACAGAAAATTATTCATAGCCATATATAATAGATAAAAAGGATTTGCGTGGATCCATAGGTTAGACCCACTTCCTCATGAAGATGGCTATCGTTATGGAGGCTAACACCATAATTACTAGACCTTGAATAGTTATAGGGAGCTCTGGGATCACTTGCGTAGATGTTATCATAATATTGTGGCGGCTATGGCGATATGTAAGTTCTATAGTAATATGTGTAGCGTTCTCACCCAAGACATTATACCCAGTTTGCGCCCCGTCGATGTAAATCGTGTATGGTGGCCCCAAAAACTCCTTTACAATTGTAACCCTTAGATACCCCTCCGTACCAGTAGGGCCAACTACCGATATAACTATACTACCGTTGTTGGGAGCCACTATTGCCGTGACACCCTCCAGAGAGGAGTTTGTCTCCATAGTTAGTGGGAATACTCTCCCCATATAGTCCAGGGCTATTTCATACTTGAAGTTCGGTAAGGTTATCAAACTACGCTCGACATAAACCCTAATCGTGGCCTCTATCAATGGATAACTATTTATGGAGATGGTCCCCAGGTTTATATCGCTGGTTGTCGGTACATCAGATGCTACAGGGGTGTCAGGATAATAGTACCAGCCATCGACAGCCACATCTATAGCCGTTACATTAATAGGGCTACCAAAGAAGACTATGGATGTAGGTATCTTGAAGTTAAAGCTACCGTCGCCCCCCACATTAACCGATATAGATGGGAGAGGGAAAGCCACTTCACTACTCTTCAACTGAACCTTTATACGGACGCTCTCCAGCAACCCATCCCTCAATACATCATCCACAACACCGCTAACCGTAATCGATGGTATATCATATACGAGATCTACTATGTTGTCCCCTGGCTGGACAGTGAAGCTCACATCCTTCACAGCCAAGAAGCCTGAGGACATCCATAGACCGCGGTCTATGTAATATATTACAACTTCGTCACCCACCCCGAACCCTGTTGGTAACTCATAATATCCATTTGCATCGGTCAATGCATAGGCATTCCAGCCTGAGCTGGAAGCAGCCCAGACAATAATATCCTTTAGGGGCGCCCCATTAGCATCGGTAACGTGGCCCCTAATCACCGTAGACCTAGCCAATTGGATATCAAATATAAAGTCACCACTCGGTCTAAAGGATGAGTTGAAAAATATATAGCCCTCAGCCACCACCTGTATATTATAAACCTCATTTGGAGCTATATTGACATCCACAACATATCTACCTGAACCATCTGTCACCGCATAGCCACCTGGATACGCCCCAGACGCCGGGAATATGTATATAACAGCATTTGAAATAGGTGCTCCGAACTCGTCTGTAATAACCCCACTAACCCTTAGACTACCCTGTAGGGAAATGTTCTGCATAATTAGGCCTCTACCCGGATATCCCGTGAGGTCTATGAACTCCTGCCGATAAACGGCTTTGCTTGGGTTTATTGGATACCCATCTATTAAAGTATATGGTGGGAGCTGGAATCCAAATGCTTCACTCCAACCCGATATATTACTATATATCCTCCAGTAGCCAAGGTAGTCTATGGGTGGCGTACCATATGAGGCTAGGAAGGAGTAAACCCCATCCAATGGCATAGCATACTTGCCATCCGAATCTGCATACACCGTTGTAGGTCCACTTAATAATATACTTCTTCCCGGGCTACCATCTACGGTGACATATCCACCAAGCCACAGCGACTCATTCACCACCAGCTCAACCAAATTATTGGTAGAGTCTATGTTAACAGAGGCAAGCGTGAAGGTCTCGATCGTCGGGCCGCTAACATCAATCCTATCATATAGGCCGGGTCTTACAAGACCCCTAAACTCTCCATTCTCATCCGTAGACACTTGCAGGATAGAGCCGTCATTATAGTATAGAGTGATATCGGCATTCGCTACTGGAACCAGGTCCGGAGCAGATCGAGCCTCGATATATCCGAGGGATAAAACTGATATAAATAGCATTAGAAGAAGGATGGCGTTAATTCGTTGCATGGGATCCACCCAAGCAACCGGATATTTTAAATAAATAATATGGGTGGGAGGAAAATTAAGTGTAGCCCCATATATGGATGGAATAGTTATAATTCAATATACCACATATATACACCAACATAGCATCGAGTAAGTATATAGATTCAGCCCGGCCCCGATATATATCGAAACTATGAGTATAAAATACAGCAATATTGTATTATTGATGGATAAGAGACTTGTGAATAAAATATCGGATAGGATATTAAGTGATATATCTGGTTGGAAGGGTCGTAAAGACCTATATTCCCTAATCCTATATGGATCGGTTATTAGATGTGACTATATTCCAAAGGTTAGTGATATAGACTTCTTTGCAGTCGTGTATAACGAGGGGATAGTATCTGAGCTTAAGGAGATATTGACTCGTGCATGTAGGGATATAGATGTGTGTGAAGTAGACCTTGCCTGGGAGTATCTAGAGAACCTTGAGGACCCCCTATTCATGGGATATCCATATAAATTCCTAACCGTATATCAGGAGGACTTCAGGAGGCATCACTTAGTTGTATATGGAGAGGACATCATCGATATGCTCCCAAAATATAGGTGGAATAGAATAATTAGATGGAGGTGTGGACACCTCCTCAACCTAGCCCAACACTATCTAGAGAAGGGTGACAATAGGATGATGCATATAGTAGCGGGTGAAACCGCAAGGTTAATAGTCTGGATAGAGAAGAAGACGCTAAATAAAAGACATATAGTCGCTACTCTAGAGAGAATGGGCGACCAACAGGCCCTCCAGATTTATCAAGCATACCTCAAAGGCAGGGAACAGCCATACAGTAATCAACATCTATATAAATTCATCAAAAGCAGGGTCGAGAAGATTATGGAAACCATCCCATGGGGACAAATTTAGAATCATGTATCTATATTCAACTAGGATGCTGGTGAAGCCCCGCCACTCCCAAAAATCCTCCCAAGTCTTTTATCCAACCAGGACTATCTTTAGGTCCTCGGCTGACCAGTCGCCAGCCTCTCTAGCAAATCTCAGCTTTATACCCAGCGGCTCGTAATTATTGAGGAAGTACATGACCATGAATACCTCCGCAACAGCCTCATCAACAAAATTGATGTCACAGAAAACGACGAAGGGGAACTTGAACGCTGCATCAATTTTATCAATAGGTATCAACCCCTTATCACGGAAGCCCTCCACAACATCTCTTATAAAAACTACATTACTGCCGTTAACCCTGGCCCTGGTCCAGACATAGATTCTCCGACCCGGGTAATGGACCTTACACATCCCTCCAAGGATCAATCTCACCAGTTCGGTGGCCGCCTCATGGTCCATACTCGATATACAATTCATCCCACTAAACAGTTCTGAGATAAATGTATTTTCCTATTCCGTAACCGACTTAGCCTAAGCCTAAGATACACCCAAGTCCACATAATACTAAATTCTACATAAAACCGTTTTGGAGACTTAAACTGCGATGTAACAATTTAGGACATCTCCAGCAAAACGACTCTAATAAATCCGGATCCACTGATTATGATTAATATAGACATGGATAGGGAGGAAGGGATGTCCTTGGAAGAAATTAATAGTTCTACCATAGTGAAACTTATGGAGTACTGTAGGGACGATAGGGTGCCAAAGGGTGTAGACGAGGCTGTAGATATATTGTTTAGGATATTGGGCTGTGAGTTTGGGAGAAAGGTCATCCATATGCATCCCCTAGTATTCTCAGCTAAATACCACTTTACACTAGGCCTATATATTAGAAATTGCTTCGGACTATGGAGGAAAGACAGTAAGATAATGAGAGAGTTAAATGCCCTTATGGCTGACGAGGCATCCGGCATAATTATGGATAGCCTATGGTATAGGTTTAGAAGAGAGTGTTACAAACCATCAGACCATGAAAAGATCCAATTAAAGAAGACAATCTATATACATGAAGAATATATTGACTAGCGGATAACATTTCTTCCTTGGCTAAAAACTATAATCATAAAGATAAAAAGGGAGATTGTGTCGGGATACTCTATCAAGGCCTCCTGCCAGATACCACGACATATATCGCTATCAGAAGCGACACCAACGCTAATCCAGTGGCCAAATAACTATACGTAGATACACCACTCAATCCAGACTCTAGGCCCGATAAACTGGACTTAACCGCCTCATCCATCTCTTGTATCGCGTCCCTAATCCCCTTTAGCTCATTATTCATACTATCCCTCAACCCTTGGAGGTCACTCGATAGTGAGTCTAGACTGGCGCTCAATGCATCAACCCTATCCCCAAGCGACTCCAACGCCGACTCCAATCCACTTATCAACTGACTTTGGGCCTCGATAGACTGTCTTAGGGCGGCCTCATCCTCATAGACCGACTTCAACACACGATATAGATTGATAGTGGATGATAGGTCGAGGTTCTCGAATGCATATATTCTGACAGGGCCTCCTGAGCCATCCCTAACCAATAGAGGCATCATAATCACGAATGCAGTTTTATTGAGCAATGGGCTATTAGAGGTTATACCGACATTCTCAACCCCATATATATTCTCACCCAAGACAGATACGTGGAAATCGAATGTCATTGATGGCGCTGGATCTATACTTAGCGTGTCAATACCGGTTGCAGATACGCCTCTACCTATTAGGTAGTCGGCTGCATCGATGTCATACCCTGGGAACCCACCACCAGTAACATCCATATACTGGGCCCACTCACTATATAGCCCCCAGTGATCACCCCATCCAGTATAGACTAACAGTATATCTCCTCTGGAGATCGATATACCAGTCCTGTATTGCCACTCCATAATCTCCTCCAGTGAAACGGTGTCATTTGGATCGGTGATAGCCCAACGCATATCCATTATGACTGCACGGCCCATAAGCCTATCCAGCGGTATCTCATCTATCGTCCATACACCGCTAACAAAATGCCCCGGGGCATCTATATGGGTAGATGTATGCTCAGTCATCTCAAGCCAATTTATATAGTATCCCAGCTCCTCGATAGTCGCCAAGTTACTGAAGCCACCGAATATATTGAAGAATATCGGGATACCATTCTCAATGGGCCATGTCAAGTCATATTTAATTGACTGGTCAAAGGCAAACTTGAATAAATTGGCCAGCAGATACTGGACTCTAACATCAGTTGCAGATGGATCATAGAAAGCCCATACACGTGTCGGGGCGCCGGAGCCTGCCTTAATCTTCATCGGCGCCACAACAACAAATACTACTCTGTCCAGCAGCTCCTCAGGTACATATAGGTTCTCAATAGCCCAGGCATTCGTCCCTAAAAGCTTGACATGGAAGTCGAATGTCGTTGAGGGAGCTGGATCTATGCTCAAGGTGTCTATACCTACACCTATCACGCCCTTCGATATGAGGTAGTCAGCGGCATCGACCCCGAAGCCCGGGAAGCCTCCACCAGTAACATCCATATACTCATCCCATGAATTATAGGTCCCCCAGTAGTCTGACCACCCGGTATATACAAATAGTATCCCGCCCTCCGGAATCTCTATACCCGTCCTCTCCTCCCACTCCATCAACTCATCAACGGTTATCGTATCGTTAGGCCCCGTTATATATGGCCTAGCATCCATAACGGCCGCGACACCATATAAATGCTCCAATGGAATCTGATCAACGGTCCACCTCCCCTCAACAAAGTGGGCGGGGGCATCCATATGGGTCGAGGTGTGCTCAGTCATCCTCAACAAATTCATATAATAACCTGAAGCCTCAACAGTAGCCACGGTCTCAAGGCCATCGAATATATCGAAGAATATGGGGATCCCATTCTGGATAGAATGGGTCATATCGACTACCCTAATACCCATAAACTCCCCAGCCTGATTAACCTCCACAGTATCCTGGGAATAGGCAGGCGCTACAGTTAGAACCATAGTACAAAGTAACACCAATACCGATATTCTACTTAAC
>WAMZ01000043.1 GCA_015522055.1 Candidatus Geothermarchaeota archaeon | reverse complement strand
GGGATGTAGATATGGCTGAAGAGGCTATATCCTATAAAAACAAGATAAGGGAGATTGAGGAGAGAGCGGTTTCAAGACTAGCCATGTATACCGACCCACAATTGATATCCTCGCTAAGGATGTCTATAGAGAGCTGCAGAAGGGTATTCGAATATGGCGCGGGAATAGCTGAGATAGCTATAAACCTTGGGCTACGATAACGGACTATATTTCTTGGGTGGATATAAACCCCTAACTTCATAAGCCTTCTTAGCCAACGAATATACCCTCTTATAGACTATGTCATCAACATATTCAAGCCTCCAATCGACCTCCCCTAACGTGCCTTCGATAATCGCATTTAATAAATCCTCCAATTTCCTTAAATTTGGAGAAGCATCATGGATATCACTGCCAACCCTAATCAATATTTTAGATGCCTTCAACCCATGAATTCTATTCAATAGTCTAAACGCCCTCTCCAGATTATTAGACAAAGTCTCGACTAAATATTCGGGGGATGCATACTCCCCCCACAAGTCTATAACTGTACCCCCAGCAACCTCCACATCTATAGCTACACCGTATCCATCAGCACCCCTGTATATCGAGACATATATATAGCAGTCGATATCTTTCATATCCAAAATATTGATTATAGAAAAAGAAAAAGATGAAGATGGATAAGTATCAGACGTTTGAGAATCTCCTCAAAACGTAGGAGAATATCAGCGCCGCTAGGACCATGATGCCCAATGCAGCGATATCCAATGGGAACTCTGGTATTACAGATGTCGATGTTATTACTATATTCCTCGTACTATGGTGATACCATATCTCCAAAGTTATATGGGTAGCGTTCTCAGAGGCTACATCATATGTCGCTTGAACACCATCGATGTATATTGAGTATGGAGGTCCTAAGAAAACCTTGGGGATTGTTATCAATAAATATCCATTGGTACCTGTAGGCCCAACGACACTTAAGACTATAGTACCATTATTTGGAGCAACGAACGCAGATAGATACTGGAGGGAAGAGTTTGTAGCTAACGACATTTGGAAGGACATATTTGAGTACATTATCTCCAGGGAGTGATAGAAGTCTGGTAATTCGACGGTGCTCCTCTGGGTATAAACTTTAATCGTGACTTGGATAAGTGGATAGGATGCTATTTGTATGACCCCTAAATCGATATCCTGATCTGTACTAAGCCCCTGAGCCACAATCGAATCGGGGTAGTAATATCCTCCCTTTATACCGATATCGACCGACGTAATGTAAATCGTGAAGTCGAAGATCGTTATGGCGGTGGGTAGTCTAACGCTGAAGGTTCCATTCCTAGATACAGTTACATATATAGTGGGTAGTGGATAGGGTAATGAGATATTTGTATGGGGAATTATTTCAATACTTACCAGCTCTAGCAACCCACCACGGTCTACATCGTTTACAACACCCTGTATCATCACAGTCTTGATGTCGTACACCAAGTCAACTGTATTTACACCAGGACCCAATATTACATTGGTATATTTGAATCCATATGGGATCAATGAGGGCCACATCGACCTATATCCATATGAAATGCTGACGTTCTCCCCTGGAGAGAAACCAGTCCTAACTTCATAGTATCCATTGGAGTCGGTCAAGGCATAACTTACCCAGCCCCTTTCACCAACAACATTCACTAATATATTGCTCAAAGGCCTACCCTCACCATCAGTTACACGTCCCTTTATTACGACCGAAATATCCAGTTGTATATTTAGATTCACATTCTCCGAAGCTATGAATGTCGTATTGTAGAAGGCATAGCCCTCCGCAACCGCCTGAATGGCATACTCCTCGCCAGGGACGATATTTATGCTTACCGAGAACCTCCCTTGGGAGTCCGTAACTGCATAAGCAGAGTATAGTGTCCCAGGTCGAGTAGAGAAAATATTGATTATTGCATTTGCCACAGGCCTACCCTGCCCATCGGTTACTGACCCCTGTACAGTGCCGCTGCGGCTCATAGCTACATTTCTATTAATAACTTCATTACCCCATTGGCCAGTGAAATCGAAACTGCTCTCAACCATGACTGCGGGTGGAGCCCCTCTGGATATAATCTTAGGCATCTCCATCATAGTAGGCTGGGGATAGAGTAGATGTAGGCCAGTCAAGTTGTTGAATATTCTCCCATAATCAGAAAATTCTGAGAACATCATGTGGTGCATAAAAGACATATTTTGCCTCATCCTTCCCGCTAGGGGGAATGCGAACCGTCCGTTTGAGTCGGATATAGACTGGACGTTCGACGACTGGATCACGATACCCCTGCCGATATCACCATCAACAGTGACATTCCCAACCATCCATGGCGATCGCTGAACAACATACTCCAAGACATTATTACCCTGGTCTATAACAACATTCATATCGGTATATGGCTGTATAGTCGGGCCGGATATCCTAATATACTGGTATGTTCCAGTCCTAACCAATCCACTAAACACACCCTGCCCATCAGTCGTTACAGTCAATTCGGAGCCATCCTGGTGCATTAGCTCGATAGTCGCATTAGAAACAGGAACGAGGTCCTGCTGTGCACTCGTCGGCCGTACATAATACTGAGGAATTACCAGTAGTAATAGTAATAATACAGCTAGCCCCAATC
>WAMZ01000042.1 GCA_015522055.1 Candidatus Geothermarchaeota archaeon | reverse complement strand
ATGAAATCAATGCCCATATCCTTGATATCATTGATGGGTATCGGGCCATAAGGTTCGATAACGCCTGAAGGTGTCTCTAGCCAAGCCATATTTACCAAGGCTCCCCTAATGTGTACCATAAATTCTCTCAGTATCTTAACCAATCTCGCAACCACCCTCATAGATAATATACTTGGGAGTGTAACGACTATAGCCTCCGCTTTAGTCTTGAATATCCTGAGGGCCTCCATTAGGACGTCACCTGTCTCCGGGGGCATATCCACCACCAACACATCTAGATCCCCCCAGCGGGTCATGGCCAACATCTCCCTAATTATCTCTCTTTTCTCTCTCCCCGCAAAGGGGAGTGGCCTACCTTCCACGAAGAGGTCTAGGGACATCACCTTTACATCTAGCTTTCCTGGGGGTAGCAGACCTTCCTCTGCCTCCACCGGCGGCCCCGATAGGCCGAATATGGCGCTTGATGATGGCCCATGGAGATCCAGGTCTAGTAACCCTACTCGATATCCTCTCTTGCTTAGGATTAGTGCCGATGTTGCTGATACAAGGCTCTTGCCGACCCCACCTTTTCCACTGGCAAATAAGATTATCCTATCGATTCTTTCAAGTCTCTTCTGTATAAGAGCTTCTCGATAATCGGCTTCATTACTCCAACTCAATATCAACCACCTTTATACCCCTACCTGACTCTATCTCCAGATCCCTACTGCCACAGCCCGGGCATTGTGCAAATGAAGATACTAGCTCGGGTAGGAAGTGTATCATCTCTCTTTCATCCTCCTTTAGTGGCATGATCAATTCATTGAAGCCTGATGTATGGCTGCATGTTCTGCATCTGACTTCCGCCTTCTCAACCACCAACCTATATTCTGCATCCTCGATGGGGGTCCCCTTCCTCAGTTCTCGGATGAGGCTATCTATCAGATTTTTATCGAAGCTGGCAAGCTCCCCGACGGAGACTGTGAATGACCTTATCCTTCTATTCTCCCTCTGCGATAGATTCATGAGTGCATCTATAATGCCAGATACTATAACCAGTTCATGCATATCCTTACCCACCGAATAAAACTATATATCCCCTCCCAATTAATTGAGGGATTTGCTGAATTATGTCAAATATAATCCATATAACCTGCTATATATATCTGTCCTAGGGATATCCCTCCATCACCAGGGGGTACCTGAGTATTGATTAATACCTCTATATCCTCCTCCCTACACCTATCTACTATCGACTTTACAATTATACTATTTACAGCGGCTCCCCCTGATATAGCTACCCTATCGTCACAGTATTTCAAGGCTATCTCTGCTAATCCCACCGCGAGGGCTCTCTGGATTTCATATGCCAAGTGTATGTGGTCGACGCTATCCATTAATTCAATGATTCTCTCGAATAGTTTATGGGTCTCGACGATCCAGGCCCCATTCCTTCTAACTATGTGTGGCTCGAGTATCGCCCTAGATTCTTCTGATGATGCCTCAAGCTTCATCGCTGGCTCACCTTCATAGGTCCTGATGTGGCATATGTCTAACAGTGTTGATGCCGCGTCTAGGGCTCTACCCATACTTGATGTGTATACTTGTTTATTCTCGACTTGCCTTAAAATAATATCTAGTTCCCGTGGATCCCTCCCAGCCTTGACTAAGTAGTTTCTATTAGATATGAATTTAATGAGCTCCTCTTCGGACATAAACCGGCTTAGGATAGCTATCAATATCCTTACTGGGTAGACGGTGGCTAAGTCGCCACCCGGCATCTCTATATACTCAAGGTGTCCAAGCCTCTCATACCTATTTGATGACGCCTTTATGACTTCTCCACCCCATATGTGGCCGTCGGGGCCGTACCCCGCACCATCTATAGCGATTCCGACTATGGGGTCTCTAATCCCTTTCTCCGCCATGACGGAAGTTATGTGTGCCCAGTGATGCTGGATCTCAATGATATCGACGTTGTATTGCCTGCTCCACTCCTCCGCAAGCATCCTCGTCGGGTAGCCGGGGTGTAGGTCGACAGCGACGACCGCTTTACGAGGGTCTATCCTGTATAGCCTGGATATTCTCCTTATATATATCTTCAGGTCGAGGAGTGTCCTATACTCGTCGCAGTCACCTATAAACTGTGTTAGTACAGCCTTATCCTCGAATCCTACTCCCCCGGTGTTCTGAAGCATGGCTCCGAAAGCGACTACATCCCGGTTAAGCTCCCTAGGAAGTATTATCCATGTGGGGGCATATCCCCTCCCTCTACGGAGCATCGTAACCCATTTATAAGTATATCTTATTACTGAGTCGTCCACCCTATTGACAATTCTTCTATTGTGGAGGAGGTGGTAATCAACTATCTCCCCAAGTTTCTTGATCGCCTCGCTATTCTTTATACACATAGGCTCCCCCCTGGGGTTTCCACTGGTCATTATGGCGAAGCCGTCTTCGATGTGATTCATTAGGATGTGGTGCAGCGGTGTATATGGTAGGAATATGCCTAGATGCTTAAGGCCTGGGGCAACATACTCGCTTGCTGGTGTGTTCTCCCTCTTCTCTAGGAGAATTATTGGGTGTTGGGGGCTCAATAATCTCTGCTCGGCATCCTTATTTAGGATTACGAGTCTAGAAGCCGTCTCGACATCCTTGGCCATTATAGCGAAAGGTTTCTGTGGCCTCTTTTTCCTCTTCCTTAATTCAAGCACAACGTCATCATCTGACGCTAGGCATGCTATGTGGAAGCCGCCGATCCCCTTTATCGAGATTATGTATCCCTCGTTAATGAGTTTAGCTGCCTCCCTGACCGGGTCGTCGACATGTATCTCCCGTCCGTCTCTATCAGCAAGCCAAACCTTGGGGCCACAGAGAGGGCATGATATTCCTTGTGCATGGAACCTCCTAATATTACCCGGGTCTCTATACTCTGCACTACATTCTCTGCATAATGGGAAATCATTCATACTAGTCTTCTCCCGGTCGTATGGGATATCCATCATGATACTGTATCTGGGGCCGCAGTAGGCACAGCTATTGAATGGATAGCGGTACCACCTCTTATGAGGGTCGTCCACTTCATTTATGCAGTCTATGCATGAGGCGAAGTCGGGTGGCACTATGCTCCTAACTATACTCTTCTTTTGACTAGGTAGAATCTCGAAGTCGACGAATCCATTGACCCTTACCTTATTTATCTCCCTCCTATATATCATGGCGACTGGTGGCAGTTCACTATCGAATAGCTCCATGAACCTCTTTATACTACGTGAGTCCCCCTCTATATGTATCTCTACCTCGCTGCCACCCATGTTCCTAACGTATCCCTTAACCCCTGCTTTCTTGGCCACCCGATATACAAATGGCCTGAACCCTACTCCCTGAACTATCCCGGATACAACTACTCTATATGCCTCTAACATATTCTCGGAACCAGTTCTCCTCTTGGGGGCTCCAATATCCTGAAGCCGCCCACCACACTCCTGAGTAGGACCGTCCCACTATATCTTGGGCTATGCTTCACCTCCCCTATAATCTCCGCCTCATGATATCCTAGGCCCCTAATTTCTCTAAGTATATCATCCGCTGCTTCTGCACTGACACCCAGTAATGCTACGCCTTCACATGCTAAGGCTAGCGGGTCGATTCCTAGCATCTCGGAGTATGACCTAACAACCTCTTTTATCGGGATCTTTGATTCATCTAAGACTATAACGGTATTACTCGATTTAGCCCAGTCATTTAGGGCCATTGATACCCCTCCTCTCGTCGGATCCCTAGCCGCATGTATATAATCGATGTATCTATCTATCATTATATTCATCAGGTCGGTTAGTGGTTTAGCATCGCTCTTTAGCTCCTCGGCCTCGATCCTAAATCCTTGTTGGAGGGCTAGTATAACGGCTCCATGTTCACCCACGGGTCCAGATATAATTATCTTATCCCCCGGTTTGAGGTTCTTGTCCACGATCAATCTCTTGGCTATACCTATTCCAACCATATTTAACACTATATTGTCAATCGTTCCCTGGGGCATAACCTTGAAGTCTCCCCCTATAACCGCGACGCCGTTACTTCTCAGTACATCCAGCATCGTGTCCACGATGAGCCTTAGATCCTCCTCGGGAAACCCTTCCTCAACCACTATACTATCCATCGCGGCGATGGGCTTTCCACCAAGCATGAGTACATCATTTATGGTCCCCGATGCAGCTAGCCCACCTATATTGGTTTCAGGGAAGAAGGGTGGGTTGACTGTGTATGAGTCGGTGGTAACGACTATATATTGTTCACCGACTGGTATCGCTGCTGCATCGTCTGGGAAGTCTATGCCTAGGCCCCCCACCACTCTCTTTAGGTCGTCTGGAACCTTGCGGAAGATAAGTTTCTCAAGTATTTTACTCGTTTCAACCCCGCCTGACCCATGTGAAAGTGTAATCTTAGCCATCCTCCCCACCCAATAGCTTCTTTATCCAGTCTTCTACAGTGTTCCTAGCCTCCTGAGGGTCGACACCGTCCCCGATCAGCGACTCCATCATAAGATCTCCGTATAGCTTGAGTGTCTCCTCAACCTCCTCCTCATGGATCCTGCCTATTATAGTGCCTGCATGTACTACTACTAGATCCCCGGGGGAGATATCTTCATTCAGTATCAGAAC
>WAMZ01000041.1 GCA_015522055.1 Candidatus Geothermarchaeota archaeon | reverse complement strand
GTATGGTTGATAAATGGGATAGGATAAAAAGCCTCCAAAAAGGAAAACATCTCATGAGCAAGATACATAGACCCTTCGAGGATGCGATAGTATATCTACTATATGATATAGAATTTATAGGTGCAGACCACATATCAATCATAACATATCTATTGGCTGCACTGGCAGCCTATTACTTCATAACTGGCCAGCTAGCCCTAGCCCTAATAATCGCATTTGCAGTAGGGATACTCGACGGTGTAGACGGTAAGATAGCCAGGTTAAGGCAGAGGAAGACATATATAGGTAAAATGGAGCATAGCCTAGACATGCTATATGAACAGGCTTGGTACGCCGCCTTCATATGGTATACATGGACATCTACTGGCGAAACAATATACCTAATATTAGGATTCATATGGTTAATATCAGATAGCTTAGTACGGCATATATATAATGTATTCTGGATAGCGACCGGAAAATCATTAAAATACTATGGGGGATTAGCCGACAAAGTCACCCTAATAGATGGAAGAAGATCAATATACATACTCCATATGGTCATATGGTACATACTAGGATACCCCCACTACGCAATCTACACAATACTAATACATTGTGTAGCAACGGCCGCAGTCTACATGGCACTCTCACTAAAACACCTATATACCATCGGGATAACCCCATAGCAAGCCTACACATTCCGTAAATCAATAAATAAGCCCTTTACAAGAAGCAATTATACAATGTAAACAAACCTATATTTATAATTTTTATATCCATCACCGAAATATTTTAATTATTTATGGTAAAATCATACACCATTTCATCAATCATAGTCTTGTTTGGACTCATTATAACATTATTCCTACCTTGGATAAAGATAATTAACAATAGCTACAGCATGCTAGGAATAATACTGGAGGGGGAGGACCTATATAATGCTATGAAAAAAGATGGTGAACCATTTATGATCGAGCTACCAGAGGAAATATATAATTTTATATGGATGATATTGACAAGCGCCGTAATCTACGTCCTTGCCATTATACTGGCAATAATAGGCTCTAAAAATAGACTTGGGCTACTGGCCGCTTCAGCATCGACCCTCGGATCCGCTCTACTATTCCTCTCTGCATATGAATACTACAAGACGTATATCTCCGACTTACTAGGACCAATGGCATTTATCATAGGGGACTTGGTGGTACTAGGAATAGGGCCATATATAGCCCTCCTAATAGGAGGCCTAGGGATAATTGGATATTTAATATCCCATAAAATTGATTAGATGATCTTGTATGACCCAATCTTCTCTATAGCCTTATCACCAACCCAGATTCTATAAACATCATATTGGCCGTTACTCAACTCCACCAACTCTATAGGGAGACCAGGATTATACTCCCCTACATCCACCAAGGTCGAGGATAGATATACCGTTAAATCGTCAACCTCCCCCCTATACATTTTATAAAAATCCCGTGAAGCCTCCGGATTGTATCCCAGTTTATAATAACTACCAACCAGAACCTCGACATATTCATCAGTAACTAGGATAGCACCTAGATTGAGAGCGGCCTCCACAATACCAGCCAGCGACCTCAGAACCGATATGTTGAAGGATCCACAAATCCTCCTTGCAAGATACTTAGCAAGAAAGTATGTGTCATTATGTATCTTGGCAGCCTTACTCTCAGGATCCACACCCAATAAATCAAGTAGCTTGGCCTTATTAACCGCGCCATTATGAACCAGATATAGATTATATTCACAGGAGGTCTCCGCCTCGAATGGATGGGTAGACAGTATATTCACAGGCATCCCACTGCTATGCTCCCTAGAGTGCACAATGTCTACATATAACGCGGATTCATCACCATCATCACCAAGGCTGAGGGTAGGCGACTCAATATATATCGGCCTCGTACTCCTCTGGTAATCGACCTCTACATCCCCATCACCAATCCTTATAAATATTCTTCCCCACCCATCCCTATGGCTCTCGTGGCCCGGCCCGAATAAGGCTAGGCTATATGGGTCGTATCTCGATGCTTTGTATAGGCTATCTAGAAGGGCTTTATAATACTTTTTGGCTGTAGCGATACTGCCTAGGGAGACGATAAGCCTACACATAATTCTCTATAATTATGGCGGTGCCATCGAGTTTCATAAATTTTTTGTTCCCCAATCTCATACCAGCAGAAAATACAGCGTCACCGAAGACCACACTACAGCCTCCTAAACTTATACCTCTCATACAGAAACTCAACCATACCGTCCCTAGACCTAAATTCCACATTATATTCACGCCAATTACTTATAGTCTTAAAGACGGAACGCTCCTCCCCCAACACTATAGGGAATAGAGGCGTCTCAACATCCCTCCCAGCCTCCTTCATAACAAGATACAGGATGGAGCCCCTCTTCACAACCCTAGCCTTAACGGTCCCCCTATAAAGCTGATACTCACCCTCCAAACCTTTAAGCACCCTATCCTTCCAGATATATGGTAGCTTCGTAGGATCCTCCCCGATCAACAACGCCAAGACATATTCACCTATAAACGAAAGTGGATACCCAGCGCCATTAGCCAAGACGGCCACAGCGACACCCTCATCCCTTATATACCCAACGTAACCAGTGTGTACCAACACCGAGCCGGAGTGGCCCACCAACTTATGCCCATAGAAGTTTGGTGTTATCCTCCAGCCATAGCCATAGGCCTCCCCACCAATCACCTCATAAGGCAGACGTATATACGGCTCCTCCATAGCCTCAAGCATACCCGATCCGACTATCCTCCTCCCCTTATACATACCGCCACCAAGATACATCGTTAGATATTTAGCCAAGTCTACCACATTACTGATAAGCCCGCCGTCAGCATAAATCCCATATGGGAAAGCCTTCTCAATAAAGTTCCCGGACTCATCAACTATATATGGCTTGGCTAGGCCACCATCCCTCTCAACCTCCTCCCTACTAAAATAGGTTCTACTCATCTCAAGCGGCTCCAAGATATACCTCCTAACATAATCCTCATACCTCAACCCGGATACAGACTCCACAACCATACCTAATGCCACATAGCCCTCATTAAGGTAGAAGAACTTCTCACCAGGAGACCCCTCCCTCCAATCCTCGGCATCCACCATGAAAGTTAAGACATCCCTAGGGTCTGTAACCGGGAGCCAACCATCGTCGAGGCCAGCCAAACCACGGATATAGGCCTCAGCATAACCCAATGCAGGTATCCCAGAAGAATGTGTCAGTAGATGATGTATAGTCACATCAGAGAATGCCTCGGGAACCGGCTCAATATAATTTGATACGGGGTCACTAAGTGATAACTTGCCGGCCTCAGCCAGCTGCATAACCGCCAAGGCCGTGAACGACTTAGTTATAGATGCTATCCCATATAAAGTATCTTCATCTGCCGGCACCGCCCCTGAAACATCCCTAAAGCCATATCCCCTGCTGTAAACCACCTCACCATCCTTTACCACGGCCAAGCTCAGCCCAGGCAGCCTACCCTCACTAATCTTCTCAAGAATAAATCCATCAATCTTATGGAATACGTTATCCATCTAGACACCCAAATACCTCTGTATTTAAGATATTATTTGAAGCCGATACTCATAACTGTATCGCAGGAATAGTTTCACTATATATAGGGACCCACATCCCTAGGAAGTAGATAAAAAATTATATGGCTGGATAAGTAATTGGGGGCCAGGATGTTCACCAGGTATGCGGCGCTTAAGGACCTACCCACGATATTGGATGAGCTCCTCCTGCCAGGCGAGACTCTCCTAATAGACTCCCATACAAAGGCCATGGCCCCCATCCTAAACCATCTAGTAAAAAAATATGCATCTAGACATGAAAGCGTCTACATCCTCTTTAGACAGGTCTTCGATATATTACCAATAAAACCGAGCTATGCATATAACTATGGAGACTGGATAATCGTCAGGAGGGTATTTAGGGACGAGGACTTGATAAAGGCTATACAGCTTATCCGAGATGAGGATATGAATTATAGGCTATTCATACTCCTCAACCCATTTAAATATGTAGATGAAAAGCCGCCACCATACTCCACATCAATCGCCGATAACATAATAATGGAGATAAACAGGGCTCTGCCACTAAGTATACCAACTTTAATATATAACGAGCATGAACCATCAGACGGTAGAATATGTAGAAAGATAAGACTTATAAGGTATGACACCTACATAGAGATAACTAACCATGGTAGGATATACCTATCCAGATATCTCTAACAACCATTCCTCTATTCTAATAACCTTATCGTCACCAGGCCTTGACGATTCCCTACCATCCTATTACTAGCAAATATTGATATAAACTCATCCGGATCCAAGACTACATCCCTAACTCTCTAAAAAACACCCCTAAATAGACTCTTGACAGAGACCAGGGCAGCATCACTCTTAAAATCGAAGGACCCAGCATCTCACTCAAAATGGTAGTATCATAGTTAAGGAAACGATGGATAGGTTAGCCCATATTTATGCACCTAATCTAGTAACAATACTTGTAGATACATCCAATTGATATCTACCCTAGTATGCCAGGACGGTCTACCAGAGTGGTAGGTCTGGATACTACCTATGTAAAGGAGGGACGTCAGACCACCACTAAATAGTATAGAGGAAGTAATCAACCAAATACAGGAACATTAACCAGATATATCCATCCCAAATAGTATGCCAAGACCACATCAAACAATTTTATATATAATTAAAAATACTAGGTTATAGTCATGTATAGTGACTAAATCAACCATATAAATTAATAAATATTTAATGCAATTAAGCCACTACAATAAATATAATTTTTGAAAGACATTGTAATGTATTGATATAAGGTACTGGGAGGCTGATAGAATTGGTTTTTCTATTAACTGAGGGGCGTAAGCTGGTAGGGTATGAATTGATCCTACGGAACATTCCAGGGGCCTTGAAAACAATATCCTCTATACCTGAGAAATATAGGCTTAATATAGAGTATATCGAAACATGTACAAGGTCAAAAGAGATATATTGGCTATTTCTAGCCATAGACTTTACGGAAGTCGAGAAGGACATTACCCCTGAATTAATATTGGAGGAGTTCAGGAATGCTAAGGTATATGTGTTAGATGCCAGTATAGCCCCATCGAAATTTAACATTGTATATCCATCTAGACTATGTATAAAGAATTTAGGTGGAATGAGGGCGATACTACTTGGACTAGGTAATATGAGGGGATTGATAAATGGTATAAAGGATAATATGGGCGAGGAGATGGGCAACTCCTTCCTATACCACCTCGGATACGGAGTAGGAAAGGAACTATACAATCTATATGCAAAGCCTTTCAATGTAGATAATTTAGAGGATGGAGTAACTATACTAACGGCCCTAGCAAGGGGAGGGGGTTGGGCAGACGTATATATAGAGGATATTGGAAAGAAAGAGGTGATTCTTAAAGTAGAGGGCCTATGGGAATGCGATATATCGAGAGGCAAGGGTGACGATAAGCCCAAAAGCAATTATGTTAGGGGAATATTAGCAGGCTTCTTCGAACACCTTATAAGGAAAAAAGTTATAGTCAAGGAAATCACATGCATAGGCCTCGGCCACCCATACTGCAGATTCAATATAAATATGATATAGCTGGAAATACTGACATCCATCTTCTTCTACAAATTGGTTATGGACGCTGAGCCACATCTATATACCTAGTATGTTATCAAGTTCAGAGATTATATCCTCCTCAGCCACATCCTCCTCAATAAGCTGATACTCTGCATATCCATCTTTCCAGTTCGATAAGCGGCTTCTAACAAGCTTTATCGCTCGTCGCAGAGGATGAGCCTTAATACCAATATACGCCCTAACTATAGCGGCTACGGTGGCCTCTTGAAAAACTATACATCTATCACCAGCCTTAATCACTAGGCGCAGATGTCTATGACCACGTACGCCCATCAAAATATAATCTATATCACTATTGCGATATACATCGACCCTATAGTCAGCCATAAAAATATTTACTATAGAGTAAGCATATTCAAGTCTTAAGAAGCCAATTTATTTACCTAAACCTATTAGCTTTGTAGAATGACCGGGCCGGCTCCAGGCAAGATAGAGATAGAGAATGCACAAGTCTATATTAAAGAAGGACTTAGAACCAAGGTATTACAGGATGCGCATATCTACATCCATTTGAAAGGATACTCCTATGCTAGGGTAACTCATCTAGATATAGAGCATCCGGAGCTTAACGGAATAATAGAGGGAGAAGGCGGGTACTACAGAATATTGGGAATCCCATATGGATTATCCATAGCCATCGATAAGGATAGATATGTAGTAATAAGGCATAAACTTCTAAACAATATACTGGAGGACGGGGAGTCGACGTTTACCTGGGTAGGGTCAAAAATAGACGGTATATACATAGGCTTCAAAAAACAGCATATCAAAAGGTTGGAGGAACTCGCATCAGAAATCTCTAAGATATAATGAATACAACGTGATGTACCGACGATTTGGTCTATCTTTGACGTCTTTAACTAACTACTAGCAGTAGGATGGATACACATAATTTAGGGCCCGAAATATATGAAGTTATGTCCCTTACGGTGTCAGGCCGCCTGATTAACTGGATATTATAATTCTAATTTTTATAGATGCCCAAAATTATAGAGTTTAAGGTGGTCCCATGACAAACCCCTTCCGTTCCTTAGAAATATATAATGTATCGATTCGCCCAGAACATGAGCTCCTTAGGAAGATGCTCAGGAGATTTACCGAGGAAAAATTGGAGCCCATCTGGAGGGAAATAGAGGAAAAAGATATAATTCCTGAAGACATTTATCATGAGCTGGTAGAGATAGGTGCTTTCAGCATCGGTATACCCGAGAAATATGGTGGTCAGGGTGGGGACCAAATATCCAAGATGGTGGTACTTGAGGAGTTAAGTAGGGTGATACCGTCGATAGGCGTGATCCTAGATACAACGGACTTCCCTATACTTGCACTAATATTATGGGGAGATGAGGAGCAGAGGAGGAGGGTGCTTCCTGATATAGCTGAAGGAGCCGCTGGAGCCGGTGCATATACCGAGCCCCAAGCAGGCAGTTGGTTAGCCGGGATAGAGACTAAGGCCGAGAAAAAGAATGGATATTATGTTATTAATGGACGAAAAATATTCATCAGCACGGTGGAATATGCAAGGTATATAGTTGTGCTAGCCAGGACCTCGCCCCCGAAGGAGGGAAGGCTGCATGAGGGAATGTCCCTATTCTTGGTGGAGAAGGATACGCCTGGCCTCAGGATAGGGTCTAAACTTAATGTGATGGGGATGAAAGGCGACCGCCCTTACGAACTCATATTCGACGAGGCGAAGGTCCCGGAGGAGAATTTGATTGGTAGGGAGGGCATGGGGTATTATTATACAATGACCCTCCTCAACTTCACAAGGATAAATATAGCTGCACAGGCCGTAGGGATGGCTCAGGGAGCCTTTGACAAAGCGATACAATATGCGTTGAATAGGAAGGCATTTGGGAGGAAGATATATGCAATGCAGGGAGTCTCCTTCAAGATAGCGGATATGTTCATGAGGCTACAAGCATCAAGGCTACTAACCTACTGGGCGGCCCAGATAAGTGAAGAGCAGTTTAAATATCCTGAGAAGACACTTCCTGAGGTGGCATTAGCAGGGAGCGCAGCGAAGGCATATGCCACAGAGACAGCTGAATATTGCGCCAGGGAGGCTGTACAGATACATGGAGGCGTGGGAGTGGACTTCGAGACTGGCATAGAGAGGTATCTAAGAGATGCAGTGATAACCACCATCTATGAAGGGACGAGCGAGATCCAAAGACATATAATATCGAGATTTATTCATAAGATCCTGCAACAATAAAGATAGCCCGAGTTATGACACCCTACAAACCCATCAAACAATTCTACTTAGGTAAATAAAATGTAAGCTGCTGATCTCTTAGATATTAAAATAAAAAGGAAACTGAGATTCGGTTATAACTGACCTCCAATCTTTATTATGTAGGTATAGATGCTGCCTCTAGTCTCAACCATAACCGAGACATATATATCGTTACCATATATAGTGAATTGGTATATCCTAAAGTTGAATGAATCATCCTCCCCGAACACATCTTTATTGGATGTTAGTGCAGAACGGAGCTCAACCAGTTCCTCATATCCGTCTGGGCCCAACCTTACTATATAGAATTTGAATATGGGAATTGGTTCGGCGGTCTCCTTAATCCTTATCAATAGATATAGGGAGTCGCCGTACCAATATAGGTCCATAATCTTACCTGATAGCCTATTGGGCGGATTTATATATAGATACTCGACCCTCGATACTATGCTGCAGTCGCTACCTAATAGTGTATAGACTAGATGGCCTTTGCCCAACTGGTATACTATCGCGACCTTATCCCCAACAAACTTGACTATATAGTCCAGCCAAGCCCTCTCATCAAGGTCGATAGGGACTTTAAGTATCATTTTATCCTCGAACATCACTCTACACATCAATCTACCATCCAGTGAGATTACATCCATAGTTATATTCCTAGGGGAAACATATCCATCGAACCCAGATAGTCCATATATATAGTATAGCCTGCCATTATTATATCCCAGGAAGATATCATAGTAATAAATTCCAGCGATTCTACGTAGAGGCCGTCGTGGTGTGAAGAAACTATTTTTAACGAGACTGCCGTCCGGAAAGACTTTGACAACCTCTATGCCGCTATGCCACAAATCCTTATTTATTTCCACCAATCCAACGCCCAAGACAAAAACTTTGGCATCGGCCTCTTGATATATGCCTACAAGGGAGACGCTCTCGATCCAATAGCTACCATAGCTCCCCAAGTCCACCGAGACATTAAATACGTATCTATCATCTAGTAGGCTGTATCCATAGATGATATATGTAGGC
>WAMZ01000040.1 GCA_015522055.1 Candidatus Geothermarchaeota archaeon | reverse complement strand
TATCCAGGCTCTGAAACTTTTTATCCATACATTAAACTATTTATTTTATATATCAATTCCTTAATTCCCCCAATAAATAAATTATATTTAATTACCACTTGGTGACACATATGGTTGAAATAATTAGGCATGACTTAATAATAGTAGGCAGTGGACTAGCAGGCTTAAGGGCGGCCGTCGAGGCTGCCCTAAAATCAGAAGGTAAACTCGATATAGCAGTAATATCAAAACTACAAATCAATAGGTCCCACTCTGTATGCGCCGAGGGTGGGACCGCCGCCGTATTATATACAAACGAGGGAGACAGCTTCTGGGCCCATGCATGGGACACCGTCAAAGGCTCCGACTTCCTAGCAGACCAAGATGCCGTAGTGAGATTCGTCTTTGACTGCCCAAAGGAGATATATAGACTTGAGCATTGGGGGATGCCGTGGAGTAGAAGAGAGGATGGGAGAATCGCCCAAAGAAGATTCGGCGGACACTCCTTCCCTAGAGCAACCTTCGCAGCTGATAAGACAGGGTTCTTTGAGATGCAGACCCTATGGGGTATACTACAGAGATTCGATAATGTTACATTTTATCCCGAGTGGTTCGTCACAAGCCTATTGATAGTAGACGGTGAATATAGGGGGATGACCGCGATAGATATGTATAATGGCACCTTCCATGTATTCACATCCAAAGCCGCCATTTGGGCAGCGGGCGGGGGCCTTAGGATGTATGGATTCACCACATATAGTCTATCAGCCACCGGAGACGGATTCGCCATACCATATAGGGCGGGCCTACCCCTCCAAGACATGGAATTTGTCCAGTTCCACCCAACTGGACTCATACCATCAGGCATATTAATAACTGAGGGGGCTAGGGGTGAGGGTGGATACCTAAGGAATAATCAGGGAGAGAGATTCATGGAGAAATATGCCCCAGAGTTCATGGAGCTCGCCCCCCGAGACATAGTCAGTAGGGCAATGATGACCGAGATTAATGAGGGTAGGGGATTCGAAGGCCCATATGGATTGAAATACGTACATCTAGACCTAACCCACCTAGGTAGGGAAAAAATACTCGATAGGCTCCCTCTAGTCAGGGAGGTTGCCATAAAGTTCGCTGGAATAGACCCAATAGACGAGCCACTGCCCGTCAGGCCAGTTGCACACTACCCCATGGGTGGAGTACCCACAGATATAGATGCGGCCACCGAAGCCAAGGGATTATGGGCTGCGGGCGAGGTGACGTCGGTAAGCATACATGGTGCAAACCGCCTCGGTACAAACTCCACAGCTGAATGCCTAGTCTTCGGTAAATATGCAGGTGCAAATGCCGCAGAATATGCACTAAGAAGGAGTGACTTCCCAGAAGTACCCACCGACAAAGTACTCGCGGAGGAAAAGAGGATATTCGACGGTTTAATGAAGAGGGAGAGTGGCGAAGACCCCTACGAGATAAGGAGAGAACTAAGGACAGTGATGGATACATACTTCCACGTCTTCCGGGACGAGAGGGGCATGACAGAGGGACTAAAAAAGATTAGGGAGCTCAAAGAGAGATTTAGAAAGGCACGCGTGATGGACAAATCCAGCTTCTACAACAGCGACCTATTTTACACCCTAGAATTAGACCATATGCTAATATCATCTGAGGTGATAGCTGTAGGAGCCCTAGCCAGGAAGGAGAGTAGGGGCGCCCACTACAGGACAGACTATCCATATAGAGATGATGAGAACTTCCTCAAACATACATTGGCATATTATAGTGAGGATGGACCAATTATAAAATATAAGCCTGTTAAGATACTCTTCTGGAAACCCGTTGAGAGAAAATATTAAGGTGATGTAAATGGGGTTTGCAAAGAGAGATAGGAAGTATAAGACTAGAAATAACATGACAGGGACCCTAGGATGGATAGGCCACCTAAGAATGAATATGGAGAGATACCTATTCTTTCTCCATAGGGTAACCGGGATCGGGCTTGTAGCATACCTAATACTACATATTATAGTCACATCCTCAAGGATGTATGGAGAGTCAACATATAGACTGACAGAATCCGTCATAAAAAATCCATACGCCGATATAGGCCTATTCATAGTAATGGCTGGATTGATATTCCATGGGGTTAACGGCATAAGACTGATACTAAATGAATATGGATTCCTCCTCGGAAAGCCGACGAAGCCTGTATATCCATATAGGGAGGTTCTAAAGACGCGGAGGCCCAGGCTCCTCCTACTACTAATGATAGTTATAGGTATAATACTCCTCCTAATAGTCGGTTACGAACTACTCCTTGTGTGGGTGATCTGAAATGAAGGAGAGTTATATTAGATTAATACAATATCTCCTCGGGATAGCTATAGCAATATTAATACTAATACATCTAGCCATATTCACCTCATTCATAGGCCCGGGCTATGAATTGGGGCTTAGCTGGGAGACTGTCTCGGAGAGAATGAGCAGCCCATTCTACGACATAATCTATACACTACTACTATTCGCATTATTGACCCATGGATTCATAGGGATAAGAAACATATTATTCGAGTATATCACGGGATATAGAGCTAGGATAGCGGTGTCATGGGTCATATGGACAATATACATAATCATATTGATATATGGTATGCTACCGATTATAGCATCATGAGGTGGTCCATGTGGAGACAGTTAAAAATGTAAAATTTAGGATTAAGAGATGGATACCGGAGGAAGGTAGATTCAGGGTAGATACATTTGAAGTACCCGTCTTTAAGGGCATGACCGTTCTAGAGGGACTTATATATATCAAGGAAAACTTAGACCCATCACTGGCATTCAGGAGAAGCTGTAGAATGGCTACATGTGGTATATGTGGCATCATAATAAATGGTAAGCCTATGCTGGCATGTGCCACGCAAATTCTGCACTTAAATTCAGACGTATTAACATTAGAGCCCCTAAAGAACCTCCCCCTGGTCAAAGATCTGGTTGTAGACCATACCCCATTCTTCGAGAAACAGAGGGAGATAAAGCCATATATAATTAGGGAGGGGGGCGAGGAGGAGTATTGGAACCCCTCCAGAGAATATCTACAGACGCCTGAGGAGGTCGAGGAATACCTACAATTCAGCTACTGCCTGACATGTGCACTATGTTACTCGGCATGCCCAATAACTGGAACAAACCCGAATTACCTAGGGCCACAGGCATTAATGAATGCATATAGATTCATAGCGGACAGTAGAGATGAGGGCCTCCTAATAAGGCTTGACATAGTAGATTCACCCGATGGGTGTTGGGGGTGCCACCTAGCCGGTTCATGCTCCGACGCATGCCCCAAAGGTGTTGACCCAGCCCTCGCAATCCAGTTACTCAGGAGGAAGATTATAGAGAGAGACTTAGGATATATAAAGGCTGTAAAGGGAGCACCCCTAGCCCCACCACTCCCCTACGTCGAGGAGGCGAAGGAGGTTAAGCCACCTAAGTTTACCGTTAGAGGAGCACAGAAGAAGATCAAAGAGATAATGGAAAAGTTCGTCGAGCAACCATAAAGAACCACATTTTTCATAATCAATTAAATCATACCAGCCTAGAAATATAATATTTTGGTTACTCCCATGAAACTTGGAGTCAGAGACATATATCTAAGGATAAAGAGTCTGGGATTAAGGAACAATATGGAATTCACATCAGAGGTCCCCAACGCCAAGGATTACTACCGAATCCTAGTAGCCACAATACTCTCCCAAAACACCAATGATAGGAATAGCATAAGAGCATTCAAGAATCTAGATATATTAGTGGGGGTAGAGCCGGAAAAGATACTAAAAGCCGACCCAGATAGAATCGCCGACGCCATTAGAATAGGCGGTCTACATAATACAAAGGCCAGAAAGATAAAGGAGGCCACGAAACTAATCATGAACTTATTCGATGGAGACCTTACCCAAATAATCAATATGGATTATCGGGAAGCAAGGAAGAAATTATTATCTATCCCAGGTATAGGCGACAAAACAGCCGATATCCTACTCCTAAAGGCCGGCCACCCCGCCTTCCCCGTCGACACACATATATCGAGAATAACGAAGCGCCTCGGACTAGTAAAGAAGGGAGCTGGATACGGGGAGATTAGCAGAGTATGGAGAGAAGGACTTACCCCAGAGGAATATCTAGACGCCCACCTCAACCTAATCGCCTTCGGAAGGAAAATATGTAGAGCCGTAAACCCCAAATGCACAGAATGCCCAATAAATAATGTTTGTAAATATTACGGTGAGAAGATTGGTAAAGAAAATAGTGCTCAATGATAAGGGAACCAGGCTATATAGGCAGGGGAAACTAACTATATATAAAGATGGATTGAAGGACGATGGAGGCGCCGAACCAGGTGAAGAAGTATTCATAACCGATAGCAGAGGAAGAGTAGTCGGGGGAGGATTCTACGATGGATATGGACCAGTCGGTGTAAGGATACTATATACCGGTGATATACAGGACATAAATGACGCAATAGAAGACAATATAGTGAGGGCCTATGAGAGGAGGAAAACCTATCCATTCAAGTCCAAGAGAATAGTATATGCCGACGCCGACTACCTCCCTGGACTCATAATCGACCTATATAATAAAATAGCCGTCATACAGACAAGCAGCATAGGAATGGATATACGAATAGACATAATTAAAAAGACATTGTTACGACACGGAATAGCAAAATATATATACCTTAAAAACATCCAGAAAAGTAGGCTGGACATCGGCCTAGATATATATAGCGAGTGGCTAACACACGAGAAGAAACCTGAAACAATAATAGATGAGGGGAAAGCCAGGTTTATAGTGAACGTAGAATCAGGGCAGAAAACCGGCTTCTACCTAGACCATAGGATAAATAGGCTTGAGCTCCCCACCATAGAGAGAGCTAAGAAGGTTATTGACCTATATTCATATACGGGTGGATTCGGGATACAGTATCTCCTAAACGGGGCTAGAGAAGCAGTATTCGTCGAGGAGGACGATGAAGCTATTGAGACCCTATACAGAAACCTGAATATCAACAATGTAATAAATAATGCTTCGGTGGTCCATGGAAAAGTAGAGCAATTTATAGAAGAGGAGAATGAGGCAGATATAGTTATCATAGATCCACCTGCGTTGGCGCCGATGAAAAAGAGTCTTAAGCCAGCGATAAAGAAGTATCGGGCGATACTAACCGAGATACTAACTAACTTTAGACATAGAACACTATTCATATCGAGCTGCAGCTACCACATAGATAGAAATACCCTGCTAAGGGATATTATAGACTATACCATGAAACGATGTGATAAAAAATACTGGATATTAGGTGGCGTTAGAGGCTCCTCACCAGACCATATGGTGAGGAAACCCGATAAAGAGTTGGATTACCTAAAGGCATACCTAATACGCCTAGACTACCCTATGTAGATGGTGAATGGGTTAAAAACCGTATAAAGAAGATTTATATCAGTGATATATTTCTATTGAATTGAATATGCCTAGATATGTACTTGTATACACCAAGAAGTCAAAAAAGAAGCATGTCGGGGAGGTAATCACCTACGATAGAGAGGGCGTAATAGGGATATTCCACCGTAGAGCCCCCCTAACCAAAGAGTTGAAGCCAGGTATGCTAGTCATAGCGAGGATACTAAGCCCAAAATCCAAGACCAGGAACTTCTACATCCTTTATCCAGAGATGATACTGGAGGGTCATAAGATACCAGAGAAATATGATAAGAACCTCGTTGTATGGGGTAGACCAGCATACAAAGAACTTAGAAAGAGAAAGATGATGGCTAGGAAGCATAAAATCAAAGAGATGATGGGCGACTTAGATAAAAATATAAAAGAATTAAAGCGCTAAGGTATCCTACTCATAATGACTGCCGGCGATAGACTAGTATCCCCCACATAAGTATATTCCCAGCCATCACCAATAATAAATATCCTTCCATAATTCGATACATGACCTAAGGATCTCGAAACAAGATTATTAGAGTCATAAAGCCATCGATACCTATTAAATATCAAAGGATCCTCACCCGCTAGGAAGTCTCTAAAATCAGATAGTGCCCCACCACTCAAAACCACTACCACAGTATATCCCTTAAACTCTAGATATGCACCTATATTATCAAGTAAATTAATAATACCCCTAAGCACATCCCGGGAATTCCCATGGTAAACCACGAGAAAAATCTTGCCAGGTTTCAATGAACCAAGTCTAAACCTATCTCCAGTATCAATGTCAACCAGTTCAACATTACGTATATCTGTAGACCCTATATTAAACTGCCTCAGCAAATCAGGCATCAACAGTATAAGAATCGATATTAGGAATAACGTCAATAGAAGTATCGAACCAATCTTCCTGGCGTCGATCCTCATCGATGAAGCACCAGCCCCCAATAGTATAAACATTTATTTATGTTCTATCCTCATAAATATAGAGTAGATTAAATTTGGGCGCGGGTGTCCGCACTTAGCCCGCTGAAATTATGAGTAGAAATGAGGAGGAAAAAAGGTATTCACATAATGCTGGACCTATATGGAGTAGACCCGAAAAAACTAGATAGTCCTATATACCTCAACCGACTAATATCCCGCGCCGTCTCCGAAAGCGGCTTAAAATCCTTCGGAACCTTATATCACAAGTTTGAGCCGCAGGGCTTCACAGCCGTAACACTACTTGAGGCCAGCCACATATCGATACATACATGGCCTGAATATGAACATGCCACAATAGATGTATATGCATGTGACAGATGGGAGAAGGCCATCAAGGCGGCCAAGATAATAGTCAAAGGGCTTAGGCCAAAGAGATTGCGCAAGAGTATCAGGTCTAGAGGATATATATTCATCCCTGAGGCAGAGAAAATTGAGAGATAAACAGTATATAATGGAGAAATTCGTAAAAGCACCCAATGGATACAACTACGTATATACACCTATATTAGAGGAATTAGCTAGAGTCAGGTCTGAATACCAAGAGATACTTGTGGCAAGAACCCCATTCGGCAGGACATTAATCCTCGATGGCATAATCCAGCTAACTGAATACGACGAGAAGCTCTACCATGAAGCTCTCGTTAAACCGGGCTACAAAAAGAGCTATAGAAAAATACTGATTCTCGGAGGAGGCGATGGGGGAGCGGCAAGGGAGGCTATAAACATCTCACCCTCCATAGAAGTCACCATAGTAGATATCGACCCCCTAGTAACCAAAATAGTCTCAAAATACATACCTGAGGTACCCGCCGGAGTATTTAATAAACCCAATGTAAAGCTGGTGAATACCGATGCATGGAAATATGTAGAGGAGACCGATGAGAGGTATGGCTACATATTAGTCGACTTGACCGATGTAAGGGAGGAGGAGAATCAAGTAAATAGATTCTATAGATCAGTCTTCATGGAGAAGCTTAAGCGATTAATACCTGATGAGGGGCGCATAGTATATTTCCTAGGGCTCTACCCGATTGACAAGGATATTATATCCAGATTCCTAGTAGAGGCAGATAAAATATTTAGATATAGAAGGATATATGGGAGATATATACCCTCATTCGGGGGTATATGGACTTATATAGTGTTATCAAATAAGCCTATAAGGCTCAATAGACTGGATGGCTTGATATACATTGACTCCATCGACCAAGACCTAAAGAAAGGTTCATAGCTCAAGCAATACATTCATATAGTTATTTGGTACATCGATACCATCCATATTCCTAAGTAATGAGATGGCTTCAGAGCTGCCCAGAAACTCCAGGAACTCCCTCAACTCCAAAGAATCACCTAGGGACCTCTTGCTAACCAGGAAGTCAAAGTTCTCCCATCCCAATGGGATGAAATCTACATCGCGCCCCGCTACAGATGGTCTAGAGGCTATACCCATATCAGCCTTCCCACTCTCAATATGATAGACCACCGACGAATGAGTCCTCGCCTGGGTATAATAGCCTCTAATCCTACCAATAAGATAATCGATACTCACACCATTATCCGCCGCATATCTTGATAACCATATATCCAGGAAGGTCCTAGTACCACTACCCTGAGCTCTATTTATGAACCTAACATCCTCCCTGAAAATATCCTCCAACCCCCTTATACCAAGTGGATTGCCCCTCCTAACAACTATACCAAACTCCCTCATAAAACCTCTATATAGAATTACGTCCCTCATGTCACGCTTCCTAACAATTGGAATATTATACTCGCCAGTATCTCCATCTAGGATATGGATACCAGCAAAATCGTTATATCCATCCTCTATAGCCTTGATGCCGCCGAACGAACCACTATAAACCAGTTTAATAGAAATATTTGGATTACTGGAGAGGAAGCGATTAACAAGCCTATCTAAGGCCAGGCTATGGCTCGATACCAATACAATATTTGCAGGTCTAATAAAATCCTCGAAAAGCTTAACAGGCCTCTCCTCCCCAACATCGACATAAGACTCCCTCTCACCAATCTCCACATATCCATCCGACAACTCGAGTGAAGCTATAGCCCCACTCGACGCATACACAGGATAGAAATACAGACCATCACCACGCCTCCTTATGAAAACCGGCTGCAAAAGCTTTACTCCAAGCCTACCTCTTATAACCCTACCTGCAGCTGCATATACATGCCTAACCTCAGCCGGGGGTAAGCCGGAGAAAGCCCTAACTACATCAGAGAAAATATTATCATATATCATCAAGCAACTCACGGGGAACCCAGGTAGGCCGATAAACAATTTGCCGCCTATAATCGCGGCTATAGTCGGCTTACCGGGACTAACCTCCACCCCATGGAATATAAACTCTGAAAGGCCTAAGCTCGATAATACGGTATAGAGATTATCTCTTAGCCCTACACTAGTTGAACCACTTGTTATTACCACGTCACACTCCGATAAGGCCCTCGTAATTAAATTATTGAGTACATCGACATCATCGGCGGCGACGCCATAATAAATAGGTTCACCACCATCCCTCGATATCCTAGAGGCGATTGTATATGCATTAACATCATATATCTTCCCTCTACCCAGTTCCACACCAACATCCACTATCTCATCGCCCGTACTTATAATGCCCACCAAAGGTTTCTTGTAAACAGGTACCTCCGCCACACCGATCGCCGCTAAAACACCGATCTCCCTGACACCGAGGACCGTCCCCCTACGAAGAATAACATCCCCCATCGAAATATCCGAACCAGCGTATTGGATCCATTCCCCAGGCGAGGCCTGCTTATAAATCTCCACATAACCCCCCTTCCTAACAGTATACTCCTCCATGACAACCGAGTCGGCCCCACCTGGAATCGGGGCCCCAGTAGCTACATAGACCGCCTCACCCTCACCGACATAAATATCCCTATCACTACCAGCCTCCAAACTACCAACAACCCTCAATACAACTGGGGAGTCTTCCCTCGCCCCCGCTGTATCCATACTCCTAACTGCATAGCCATCCCTCAACGACCTATCAAAAGGTGGGACATCGACCTTTGAAACTATATCATCAGCCAATACACGGTTATATGCCTCGAATAGAGATACCCTCTCGACCCCAATGGGACGTGGCTTAACAGCCTCCCATAGAGCCTTCCTAGCCTCCTCAATCGAGATGAGCCTCCTAAATATTTTACCCATCTCAAATCACTTCCCTATATATATGTACATCAACCAATGCTCCCTCATCATAACCCTCCACATTCTCTGGTATCAGGAGGAAACCATCTCCTTTGGATAGGCTACTTAGGACCCCGGCTCCAGAGCCATATACAGGTGTAGCGAGGTATTCATCACCATCCTTCCTAACCTTAACCCTAACAACCTGAAGCATACCCAATTTTGAGGCGACCCTCCTAGTAAGCCGGGCCCTAACGACCCGATATATAGGGGAGCCACTAATACCAGCCAGCTTCATGATAGCTGGCTCCACAAACATAAATGTAGATATAGCAGCTGCAACCGGATAACCCGGGAGCCCCAGGAAAGGCTTCCCACCCACCAATGCGAATAAAACTGGTTTAGACGGCTGGAGCGCCACCCCATGGAAAAAGACATCACCAATACTATAGACATAGTCTGTCATCACATCACCCCTACCTAGGGAGGTACCCCCAGTTGTGACTATCAAGTCACTATCCCTAATAGAGTCCGATATAAATTTCTGGATAGCATCCTCCTCATCAGGTAGAATGACGCTCCTCATGAACTCAACCGGCCATCTCGATAATACACCCGTGATCAAAACCCTGTTACTCTCAATTATACCCGACTCACCGGCATCCTCCCCAACTTCAAATAACTCATTACCAATCGATGCAAGGGATACCCTCACCTTCCTATAGACTTTAAGCCTAGAATACCCGAGATACTTTAAGAGTGCAACATCATATGGATGTAGTAGATGCCCCTTCTTGAAGAGAAGCTCACCCCGTTTAACATCCTCACCCCTAACCGATACATTGCCAAACTTAGACACACTCCTAAATACATCTATATAGCCGTCCCTAAACTCTGTATCCTCTAGGATAACTACGGCGTCACTCCCCTCCGGCATCGGCGCACCAGTATCTATCCTCACCGCCTCCATAGGACCAACGACACCCTCATACAGTTTGGAGGCCCTAACCTCACCGACGACCCTTAGCCTAATAGGATTGTTCTCAGAGGCCCCAGCGACATCCACACTCCTCACGGCATAACCATCCATAGCAGCCCTATCAAACGGGGGGACATCCCTATTAGATAAGAGATCCTCATATAGTACCCTCCAACATGCATCCTCGATAAAAACTTCCTCATAACCAACTACATCCAAATTCTCCATTATGATCTTTAGGGCCTCATCCACCTTAATAAGCTTCTTAAAACCCTTATGCTTATCTACATATCTAGCCATTAGACCCACCGGGTAAGAATCAAATATTATTGAAATAAATAC
>WAMZ01000039.1 GCA_015522055.1 Candidatus Geothermarchaeota archaeon | reverse complement strand
GAATCATACAGCATTCCCTCAATGAGCCTATGTTCATTAATTATTCTATTTACAACCTCTTCTTTAGACATATCCAACAATAATTCAATATTAACATCGTTATCCTAATATATTTAAATAAATTGGCTGGCTATAGTTTCAAATCTCAATAGAAATTTCTATCTATCTGGATAACATTGATTTAGGATAAATTTTCAGATCTTAATCTTAGGTTGCTTCAAGGGTGTTATCTATTATGATTATAACGAGTTGAGTTTAGATAGTTTGGCTTCATCAATCTAATTTATAGGTGGTCTTCTTCCTTTATGTATTGTTTCTTGAGCTTTCTGACTAGTGTATCTATTTCCTCTGTATGCCTCGTCTCTATGATATATAGCGTCTGTAGAGTTCTAATCAGTCCCTCCACATCCCCTAAGGCTAGGAATTCCTGGGCCTGTTCCAGGAGCTCGAGTATGCATCTATGGTCGTGGCTCCACTGGGCAACCTTTTCTATATATTCATCTGGTAGTGCTGTGAATAGATGTTTTTCCTCATACTCAAAATGTGGCTTGACGAGCCTCGCATAATTCCTCAGGAAGACCTTGACTCTATTTATGAATCTATCCCTATCCTTGATATGGATGTCGACGCCCTCGTCTAGAATCATCCTTGTAGACTCTATAAGCATATTCTTTATATGCCTATGCTCCCTCTCAATCTTCTCCAGAACCCCCCTCAACTCCACGATACACACCCTGCCATATACTTAGGGTGCACCACCATGTGAGAAGTGGCTGCCAGATATTCATTAGGTAGGCATGTAGACACCAGCTCCATGATATACAACCTAAAAATATTATTTATTATGGCTACATATATGTCTGGAAACTAGGCCGGGGCTAGTCTATAGACAGGGGAACCCCCTTATCCGATATATATTTCTTAAGTAGGTTGGTCTCACGGTTTAGATGCTCCCTCGCCAAGTCATAGAGGCTTCTAAGCGCCTCCAATACACCCTTTAAATCCCCCTCCTCAACAAGCTTCTTAACCCTATCTCTATATTGGACGAGTCTTCTATGCTCCTCTAGGAGGATCATTGCTTCATCTCCATATTCATTTATTAAGTCTGGATATAGATACGTTTCCTCAAACTCGTAATGCCTAACAATAAGCTTATCATAGTTCCTTATAAACTGCCTAACCTGGCCGAAGAAGCTGCTCCTCTCCTTTAGGTAGACATCCTCTTTGTAGCCGATTAGGATCGCTATGGAGTTGTGTAGGACATCTTCTATAATTTTGTGGTCATCCTTCAGCTTAGCCAATATATCCATTAACTCCATTAAGGACCACAGGCTAAACCGAATTATTCTAATTATTATCTATTGTTGGAGGGGGTTTAAAGGCATAGATAACCGGGATCTACCACCTCCAATTACTATATTCTAGTCCATAGAGCTACATAATTCCTTGTATATTTTTGTATAAATAAGGGATGGTGGGGTCTCTACTGGGGGTGAATTTACCTGCCTACAGCCCCCCTAATAACGTCTACTGCCTCTGGATTGGCCAGGGTGGAGACGTCACCTGGGTCCATACCTAGTAGGACGGCTCTACATACCCTACGCATTATCTTCCCACTCCTGGTCTTAGGTAGGTCGGTCACGAAGTATATTTCATCGGGCCTAGCTATCTTACCTATCTCCCTGGCTACATGCTCCCTAAGCTCCTGCTTCAACCCCTCACTCGGTTCATAGCCACTCCTTAACACGATGAAAGCGACTATTGCCTCTCCCTTAATTTCATGGGGCTTACCGACTACCGCCGCCTCACTCACGGCCGGGTGGCTCACCAATGCAGACTCGACCTCGGAGTTGCCTATCCTATGCCCAGATACCTTTAGGACGTCGTCGAGCCTGCCCTGTATCCAGAAATAGCCGTCCTCATCCACCCTCGCGGCGTCCCCCGTAAAGTATATCCCCTCAAACATGCTCCAGTAAGTCTTAATATACTTCTCCTCGGCGTTCCATAGCCCCCTAAGCATGGCCGGCCACGGCTTCTTAATAACTAGATACCCCCCAACATTCTTCTTATATAGTGAGTTTCCGTTGGGGTCATATACATCCGCCTCTATCCCGGGGAACGGCTTCGTGGCAGAGCCTGGCTTTAAGGGGGTTATCGGTAGTGGAGATATCATCTGCATACCCGTCTCGGTCTGCCACCAAGTATCCATTATCGGGCAGCGCTCACCCCCGATATACTTGTAGTACCAGACCCAAGCCTCTGGGTTTATCGGCTCCCCAACAGTACCAAGTAGCCTCAATGTACTAAGGTCATGCCGGGCCGGCCACTTCTCACCCAGCCTCATAAACATCCTTATAGCGGTGGGTGCGGTGTAGAATACAGTCACTCCATACCGCTCGATGATGCTCCACCACCTATCGGGCTCTGGATAGAGTGGGGCGCCTTCATACATCACCTGGGTAACACCCAGTATCAATGGGCCATATACTATATAGCTATGACCAGTTATCCACCCTATATCGGCCGAGCACCACCATATATCATCCTCCTTCAAGTCGAATATGAACTTAAGGGTAGCCGCGGTCCCTACAGCATATCCACCGTGGGCATGCATAACACCCTTGGGCTTCCCAGTCGTCCCCGATGTATATAGAATGAATAGGAGGTCATTGGCGTCCATGACCTCGGTGTCGCAGTGCCTGGAGTGGCCCTTAATAATCTCGTGCCACCAATAGTCGCGCCCCCGCTTCATATCAATACCATCAAGACCGATCCTCTCCAATACTATGACATTCTCGATGCTAGGGGCTTCACCGAGCACCTTGTCAGCCCTACTCTTCAGCTCTATTACCTTACCATTCCTATAGAATCCATCGGCCGTTATCAGTAGCTTGGCCCTAGAATCCTGGATCCTATCCAGTAGAGCCCTCTCACTGAAGCCTGAGAAGACAACTGAATGTATAGCCCCTATCTTGGCGCATGCCAACATCGCTATAGGCAGCTCAGGAACCATGGGGAGCCAAATAGTGACTCTGTCCCCCCTCCCAACCCCCAGAGCCTTCAATACATTGGCCAACCTATTAACCTCATTGTATAATTCGCCATAGGTGATCTTCCTAACCTCCCCCGGCTCACCCTCCCAGATATAGGCGACTTTATTCTTCCTAATCCTGGCCTGCTTATCAACGGCATCATGCACAATATTGTATTTCGCCCCGACAAACCACTTTACATATGGAGGGTTCCACTCAAGCACCTTCTTAGGCTCCTCGAACCACTCTATACCAACCTCCTTAACCATCTCACTCCAGAACCACTCGATATCCCTCGCCCGCTCAAGCAACTCCTCATAGCTCCCTATGCCATGGCGATCCATGAAAGCCTTGACGTTCGAGGTCTCAACCAACTCCTTAGGTGGATGGAATACCCTCCCCTCACGCAGAAGGCTATCTATAGTCTCACCAACACCCTGGCTCATAATAAAAATATTAATTAGATAAAATCAAATATAACCAGAAATAAATAGAGTGTTATACAAAGGTAAATAAAACCCGAGACAAAGTATAAATCAATGCTATAGTATAGTCATCTATTAGTATCATTTAAATGGTTTAAATGGTGGACCCGCCGGGAATCGAACCCGGGACCTCCGCCATGCCAAGGCGGCCTCAGGGGCCGATGCGGCCTGTCCTACCACTAGACTACGGGCCCATACCTGTATTTAATGCATATTATATTTTAGACCTACCTAGTTTTTATATTTTTTGGCAGCGGTAGACCCAGTTTCATGCTAAGTTCACACACCTTACATACCTCCCTAGTAGTGGGCTGCCCACATATACTACAGCTCCCCATCCTAAGCCTCTTCCCCACCTCAGACCTAATCTTCCCAGCGGAGGCGATTAAGCTGAAGGTTATACCAGGCCTCTTATTCTCCATATAAGTCAGGAAATTCCTTATATCATTCCTAATGCTGTACCGTGTATATGGGCACGGCTTATCGTAATAATCTATCCCGGCTAAATGGGCGTATAGAGTCACCTCCTGCTCCAATATCCTACCCAGGGGATATATCCGTTGAACGGCTTCAGGCGCCTCCGTCTCATACATTATATTCCTAACATTGCCTTGAAACATATTCAAGAGTATTGTCTGCGCTATATCGCTGGCGTTGTGGCCGGTAAACAGCCTATCTACACCCTCCTCCTCAGCCAAGTAGTTCAAAACCCTCCTTCGCAATAGGCCACAATAGGTACATGACAGGTTCTTATCATTACTCGATACAAGCTTATCCACAGTAGTCTCGAAATACTCATATACCCTACCAACCCTATACCGCACACCCCATCTACCCAGCTGCTCCGTAGCAACCTCAACCGATCTATCCCGGTAGCCAGATATACCCTCATCCACTATTAGTGCCACCAAATCTATATGGCCGCCTACCCGCCTAACTATCTTCCCAACTATATATGCCATGGTAAGGCTATCCTTACCACCAGAGACGGCCAACCCTATCCTACTCCCCCTAGTCAGATATCCCCTAACCGACTTATACACCTTCTCATCAACCGTCTTTATAAAATGCCTCCTACACAAATTCTCCCCACTATATCTCCTCCTATATATAGCTGGACGATCACAGTAGCTACACTTCATTCATACCTACCTCAAGATATATGAGACATATAGATTCAGTGCTAGAAGGGATACCGCGAGGGAGAATAGGAAGCTCGTTATATATCTCCTATAGGACTGGGGAACCTTCATATACTCCAGCAGCGACTCTATATATCCGTATCCATCCAGGCCATAGATAGGGAGCATATTAAATATAGCTATATTGACGCCAAGGAAGTATATCCAGAAGAAGACCTCATACAAAATGTTGGGTATATATGGGTCGAGAGCCGGGAGCCTAGGGGGGTAATAATTGGCGGGTATGAACCCAAGTATACCCCTCGAGGCATTATTGGGGTCGGGTGACGCCCTCAATATAGCTGTATGAATAAGGCCATCATCCATATCTATATATTTAACCACGACCACATCCCCAGGCCTGAGGCTCACCCTATATAGACTGGCCAAATCATTTATGGAGTTATTATTTATCCCCACAATAACGTCACCAACAGAGATCTCACTCTGCATAGCAAGTGAGGTGTTAGGCACTATACTAGTAATCAATACACCCGACGGCGGCCCATATAAAGGCGATATAACCATCTGGAACGCAAATGGATTAATGACCAGTGGGAGAAACATCAGGCCGATCAACATGTTTATAAATGTACCAGCACTCAATATACGCATCCTAGAGCGGGGATTTGAACGCCTAAATGACTCTTCATCAGGCTCCACAAACGCACCGGGGATTAGGAATAAGAAGATGACACCCATAGACTTAATATTGACACCCTCTGTATGTAGACCAACCTTATGAGCCAATTCATGAGATACAATTATTATAGTTAAGGCTGGCAGCATCCTTAGAACAGTATCAACCGATATAGTTACACCAGGGATAATTAATTGAACAGTCTGCACCCCACCCCCAGCCTCAAAATACCTCATTAGACTAAGGGATAGAAAGTATATAGCCGCACCCAGAATAATTATTCCTGAGGCCGACGCGATATCAAGGATCCTCTGAAGCATCCTCTTCCTCGAGAGACTGAAACTCACTAGGACCCTATTAAGCCTCTCACTCCTAAACATTAGGTAGAATGGGCCCACCCTAATCCATGGTAATAAATCCTCTATATTCAAGACTCTACCAACGATGTACACGGCAAGCCAAAAAACCAATATAGACAAGAGAAACTCGGCGGTATTCATCCCGATCCTAATTCAATTAGTATGCAGGAGGTTAAATATATATCCGATGCGAAACTCATATGCTTAAAAACATATCTGCAACAAATTGTATGGGGGTGTGTAACATGGTGCTCAACAGCATCCTAGAGACGGTGGGTATAAACTCGACAGACTATAAACCGATGATAGATAGATTCGCCGAGAACCTAAAGACTATAATATACTACATTTTACTGAAGGGTATAGACGTATTCATATACATACTGAGGCCACTCTACATAATCCTAATAGTATATGGGTTGATTAAATATAGTGCGTCAGGCCTAAACTACAGGAGCAGGAATATATTGATAGGGGGGCTCATACTAGCAGTATTTACCGAGGGGGTCCTACCCATAATACTTGAGCTACTAAAATAGAGCTACGGCGCCGCCGAACCGGCCAACCAAATGATATGCATAGTCACCCCTATTTAGTATAGTTACATCCAAACGCCTCTTCAAACCATGTACAACCATATCGATGGCATCAGGGTTCTGGGACAATAGATCAGTGGTTACTATAAGCTTCTTAACAGTGCCATACCTAACAGCCGATGAAACCTCCTCATAGCCATATATAACCTCTCCCCTCTCAAGCTTGGCCATCGTCTCTGCATATAAAGCTAGTTTAGAGACATAGGGATTATCTCCGAAGGCCTCACGCACCTTCTGATGCCTAACCAGTTGGAGTAGCCCCGAAACATCTCCTTCAAAATCCCCCTCTATCAATATATCGACCAACGGCCTATATCTCTGGGGGACATACCTTTTAGAGACTATATTAGCGCCTACTATCAATGCGCATCCCTCCCGCCTCTTAGCCTTCACCACCCACTCCAAGTCAGAGGCGACATCCTCCCTATACCTATCCACATCCGATTCCGATACATGCTTCGAGTAGAGGTACCGGCGCTGGCTAACCACCTCCATATCATTTGAGAGTCTGGCCAATAGATATGAATCTAGACCCAGTACTAGGACGACCAAACATCTATCTCTTTTAGACTCAACCAGAGAGACTAGGCTCTCCACATCCCCAGTCCTATTAACTGAGATACTGTCACCCATCCTTATATCAACACCTAATTTACGCCCCTTCAGGAACTTTTCCGGATATGACGCCAACACAGCCCCGGTAACCCTTATACTCCTGAAATCCTCAGAGACATAGACGTTCAATGGCCTTAGCTCCACCTTAATCCTCCGCCTAGATGTACGTATACTCTTCCTACCAATATCCTGCTTATCCTGCCAATACACCTCTGAATATAGATTTACATCCTCCAGCCTCGACAGTATATAATAAAGGATAACTATATCGAGCTCACTCGTGGGTGTTAACCCTATAGTATCCTCCCTATACCTAACGATCATTTCAATAAAGGAATAAAAAGAGAGAAAATGTGTTCCTAGACTCAGTCGCCAAACGTCAATACCTCGATCTCAGCCGGCTCACGTACAACTACTCCCTTCCGAAGCCCGACAATCTTCTTTACACCCTTCTTAACAGAGACGTCGAGTAGGCGCTGGGTAACTATACCATCCATAACTATAGTGTGGACAGGGTCTTCCGTAGATGATAGATAGTCCACCAATTCACTTACTGGTATCTCCTTCAATACGTCACCATCTTCATTTATTATCAGGGCCTTGAGCTGCCCCACAACTTTCTTGATGTAGTCTCGATACTCTTTAAGGCCCTCCTTAGACTCGAGAAGGTAGTCCTCCACAGGCTTCTTATTCTCCAATGCCTCCTTAATCTCATCTAGCTTAAGATCCTCCACCTCCTTACCCGGGGGGGCGATGGCGACATAATCGATCTTAACCGTCTGCATAAGCTTCTTAAGATTGAGGGCGCCTCCCCTGTCACCGTCTAGGAAAGCCACGACCTTCTTATTCTTGACCACTTTATTAATATCTGCCGGTATCCTACCACCTCCTATGCTAAGTACATCTTAATACCGTACTTAACTAGATTGGCGACGTCGGCCCTCCCCTCAACCAATATGATCTCGTCACTACTCTCTATATCTGGCCCGGCCGCCAGCTTTTCTCCCCCTATGTTTATAGTCTTGATATGGATTTTGTCCTGGAGCTTCCTCCTGAGGGATTCAAGAACCTCCTCAGCCTTAGGCAGCTTCTTAATCCTCCAGTTTTCAAGTATCTCCATCGCCCTACGCTCAATCTCCTTTATCTTCTCCTCCCTAGCATCAACTATCTGCTTGAACTTGAAGGTAGCCTTATATGGCCCTACTTGATTAACTGTCTCGATCAGCGCCGCGATCAAGGCCGCTGCCTCTATCTCCTTAGTAGTCGTAACCTTCAGCGTCCCGGTAGTCTTCCTGTTCTTCGTGCTGACGTTCACCGGTATTATCCTACCTATCTTACCCGTCTTCGCCATCTCACGTAGATCGAAGGAAGGCCCGAATATCCCCTCTGTCTGCCCAAATATAGCTCCGACTATATCGCTCTTCTCGACTATACCGTCAATCTCGAAGGTGAAGGTTAGTATGTATTTAATATGTTTATCTTCATCACCACTATCATTCTTTGACACCAAATCATATACACCTCCAAATAATCATATCGATCATTTTTATCTGTTAGATTGGAAACACTATTATTTAATCACCAACCAACCTATATAAAGGTGTTATTCCTAAGTGTTCATAGCATACCCCGTTGAATGCATTCCTCGTAGTATGACATATAATTCCTAAAATATGCATCTATGGTATATCCAAAGAAGTGTGCATATCTCCTAAGCCCCCTCCTAACCCCTGTTAACTCAATGTATCCATGTGCAGCCGCCTCACTCCTAATCCGCCTAACCAACCTAGAGCCTTCCTCATCAAAATCAACCAACAATACGACATACCTATATCCACTGGATCTACGGCTAACTAAAACCTCATCGAGCCTAGACTGCTTATATACTATGATATCGTCGTAGGGGAAACCTAGGTCTAATAAGGCCGCCCTATCACTGTCACCCTCCACAATAAACAATAAGTTCCCTATGTAACTATTCAGGGACTCCAATGTAGATGAAACATACTTAACCGCACTACAGATATCTGGGGCCCTCCTCATTGCTGCATTATTGATGCCATAGTATCCAGTACATCGCTATGGGCATCGAAATATTTCCTAACTGGATCCAATATGATGTTTAGATACTCAACCGCAGCCTCCTTAATATCGAGTGGATGCATCTTACCCTCCTTATAGTCCTTACTAAAGTCATCATACCTAGTGTATACTAACTCCCCCCTCCTAGTATTTATAACCACCTCTCTACCTAGATCACGGATATATGGGAATATAACTATTTTATATAGATACATGAAGGGGTTCCTATCAACATCGTTGGGTGGGCAGAAGCCCTTCATAACCTTCCTCCTAACAGTCTCCTCATCGTCATGGATGAAAACGGCGCTCCCCGGCCTACTCTTAGACATCTTACTATATATAATCTCATCCTTGGATAGGGGTACCTCGGCATCGAGGGACGGTAGTAGTGGTGTATGAACAAAAACAGCCTTCTTGAAATTAAGTGGGGATGCAACGTCTCTAGCCAGCATATGAGCCTTCCTCTGGTCAATTCCGGCCCCAGCAACATCTACATCCAGCATAAATATGTCTGTGGCCTGCATTAGGGGGTATATTAGCCAAGCAAACTCACTTATCTCACTGGTATCCCTCCTACCCATGATAGGTAGACTCCTAATCACCCTATTTAGCGAGACTCTCTTAGCGATCCTTATCAATGTCTCCCAATATCCCTCCCTACTAACCAGATCCTCAGCCCACATATATTCAACCTTAGGGCCCTTCACACCCAGGGCTGTGAAGGCGTGTTTAAAATATTCACCAGCCACCTTGATCTTCTCCATATCCCCACCGAACTTATTATTTATCCATGAATGCCAATCCGCCAAAAGTATGATTAGCCTCATACCAGTTTCAAGGAAGTGCCTCATCTTTCTAGAGGTAACTAGACCGATCCCAAGATGTATGTATCCAGAGCACTCGAACCCCCAGTATACCAGCGGCTCATCCTTATTCTCGAATAACTCCCTAAGCTCGTCTACAGTGATAACCTCAGCCGCCCCATCAAGTATGAGCCGCACCTTCTCATCGGGATCCATCCTGCATCACTATATATACCAAGCCATGAGCAAATATAAGGATTAGTGGATTTGTCGCCCACGCCTAACCCTCTCCTCTCTCCTCGGGGGCATAGCGCCCATCCTCGAGTGAGGCTCTCTCGTGGGCGTTTTGCGAGGGTGTTCCGTGTAGGGGTAAGGAGCCCCCTCATGGATCAGGGGTCCCCGTCGCTACACGGACTCCAGCCAATAAATTCATTAATACAGGCCTATGATATATAGTTTAACTAGCCCTAGACAATATTCTATTTAACTTGTTAATGTTTATCTCGAACGCTGCTACTGGGACAGCTAACTGGAAGTTAAGTATCACACTCGGGTGTATCTCCCCAATTATACCTATCTCCTCCTCCCCAACAACTATGTATCCAACCCTCCCGGGGATAAAGCTTCTATGGGCCCCATCCACCACATGGTAATCACCTATGCCTATAGCCTCCATGAAACCATCCAAGGCAGCCTTGATAACCGTATAATCCTGTTTACTACCAGCCACGGCTGCGGCGAGATGCGTCTCCTCAATAACTTTGTCACCGGCTGGATACACAACCTCACCGATCTCAAATATCTTCTGTGGATAATCCTCACTCTTCGACCGATAGAGATTCGTCATAAGCCTTGGAATAATCCACCTCCTAAGTATCCTATATAGGCTACTCTTGGGAGACTCAACTTCTATATAGTCTACAGGATCCAGATTCATCTTAACAAACTGCTCCTCGGGATTGGTTAGAACGGAGTTCATAACCTCCTGGAAACCGAGGCCCACCATAATTAGCGAAAGCCTATCCTTAAAGACATTAAAGCCATCTGGCGCCCCCACAGTAACTACATTGGGGAGAGTAGGCGATAGCCTCCATAACCCATATCCAATCATGACATCCTCAACTATATCCACTGGATGCATTATATCAACCCTATATGGAGGGACCACCACCTCAATTTCCTTATCAGATATACTAGAAACGTCTAGCCTAGCCTTCTCCACAGACTCGGTTATCTCATCGAGGCTGAGCTCGACCCCTATCAGGGACTTAATGTAGTCTATAGATACCTTAATACGTTCATATTGTAGGGAGGGGGAGACTACGGTATCACCATCGGGATAATATACCGTAACGGAATATATCGACCCCCCATACTCGGCTAACGTAGTTGTCAATAGATTTATGGTCTGCATCAATGTATTTAGCTCAAGGCCAGTCACATCTATGAATATATCCCTAGTATCAGGAGATAGTTGGGTGTATATCCCATTTATGATAGGGGGAAATGATAGTACGATGCCCTCGCTATCCAAAATTATTGGATACCTATCGACCCCCCTATAAACATATGAATACTTGATTCCAGTAGGGTGTTTACTAAGTATTTCAGTTATACTCATCTCGGAATCGCATTCTAATGGGATAAACTTGAAACTGCCATCGACCGTGGTATATTTTATTGGGGGAGTCACCTTATCTGCGTCATGCAGGCCTATAGCCATCTTACGCCTATTCCTCCCAATACCCATATGGAGATCCTCCTGAAATTCTATAATCTCCTCTATAAGATCCTCCCTAAGCCTGACACCCTTAACCAATGCACATAATATATATGGCCTTATACCCGATACCGACTGGTCGACGTGGACCTCGATCTTGCTATCTTCAACCTTATATTTAGGGGCCCCCCTTTCCACACCCATTATGCCTTTTAAGGCCCTCATAATGCCGTGTGGGGTCCCATAATCAGGCCTATTAGGATTATATTCGACCTTAATATAATCAGGTCCCTTATCCTCTATATCCAGGGCAAGCCATGGAAGCCACTCCTCCAGCTCATCTATATCCATCGTCCTACCAAGCATCTCCTCAACCCGGTATTTATATAAGGTTAATACAGGCACAACCAATCACCTTGTATATATAGGTATGTGTCTAAGCCAACCAAGATTATTTTCATATATTGTCCTGATGTCATCCAAGTCATACTTAATCATCAATATACGTTCTATACCTAATCCCCATGCGAGGACTGGCCACTTAACGCCCAGAGGATAGGTAACCTCGGGACGGAATATCCCGGCACCACCCAGCTCCAGCCATTTACCCCACTTCTTTACATATATAGAGGGTTGGAGGGAGGGCTCCGTGTAGGGGAAGTAACTAGGCCAAAAACGGACATCCTCGAACCCCAGCCTCCTATAGAACTCACTGATTATACCCATCAACTCCCTAACATTTCCCCGTCTACTAATTACGATCCCATCTACCTGCATAAATTCAGCCAGATGCTTATAATCAACCGTCTCATTCCTGAATACCCGCCCGATACTAAATATCTTGGCCTCCCGCTCACCCAATTCATATACCTTCCTGACACTAACCGATGTAGTATGGGTACGGAGCAGAAGCTTCCTAGCCTCATTAACATCCCAATGCCCACCCCATCCTCTAGATCCCGTCTCCCAGCCGGCCTCATGGGTTAGCCTAATCCTCTCAACCAAGTCATCAGGATACTCAATAACACCGTATTTAGGCCTCTTGAGATAAAAGGTGTCTTGCATATCCCTAGCCGGATGGTCTTGAGGCTGGAAAAGCATATCAAAGTTGATGAAAGCGAGCTCTACAAGAGGCCCTGTCGCCTCCATGAACCCCATACTTAGGAAGATCTCCCTAATCTCTTTAATCAACTCATGCATAGGATGTAACTTGGCTGGAAACGCTACATATACACGTTCATTTAAGTCATACTTCTTAAACTCCCTACCCTTCCAGACACCAGATACGATAATCTCCGGCGTGAGACTGGATATCTCTTCACCCAACTCCTTATACACAGCATCTAGCTCGACACCCGGTTCAATATATGACTCCCTAATCTCCTTAACATCAACTATACCTGGCCTCTTTGTAAATTCGTTGACCAGCTCTTGGAGAGCGGGGTCCAGACTATCATAAGAAATACCCTCCATATTCCTAATAAGAAGCTCCACGAGTCTACTAGCCCGCTCCACATATTCATGCTTCTCATCAACCAATTCTATAACCCTATCACCATTTGTCGAGGATATTCTCGCGATACCCTTCGACACCAGCCTCCCAATAGCTGCATTGAGATCATCCCTCGAGACTTGCCTAGCCACCTCACCCAATTCGCTGAAACGTATCCTCCCATACTCACTGAGGACTCTGAACATTATCAGTTCAGGCAAATCCCTATACTTTAACAATCTGGGTCCTGGGAAAACAATCTTCCTAACAAGAGAATATACCTTTAATGCACCGCGTTTCTTAAGATCCTCAACTAATCCCCTCAACTTGTCAATATTAATGTTCAGTGCCTCCGCTAGACTCGATAGTTGGACCCTCCCCCTTACCCTGACCTCATCGAGCACCCTCTTAGCCAATTCAACATCCATTACCAGATCCCACCAGCCTATTGTAAATAGAATAGACTTATATATTTAGAATGAATAGAGGCTAATTTAAAACATTTTAGATATCCCTCCCCCAGACATCTTTAAGCTTCCTCAGGATCTCCGATGAAGATATTTTCTCACCTCTCTCGGTCTCAACCATATTGATTACATGAATAGCGAGTGGCCTAAAACCCCTCCTAACCCTCTCCTCATTAATCTTTATAGCGCCTCCAAAAGTCTCTACACTTACAATAATTATATCAATATCTTCAATCTCAATAGTAGGGCCATAGACGTCATTTATTGGAAATATCTCATATTTCTTTCCTCTAGACCATGACGAGTTATCTATAAGGGAAACCAAACGCCTCTTCCGAACCTCATATGGATTCACTCTACGCCTCTTGCTTCTCATAGCAAATTCATCCGTCGATAAACCTATTAGAATGCGGTCGCCTATTGTGAAAGCCGTCTGTATAAGCTTCATATGCCCCGCATGAAGCTCGTCAAACGTACCTCCCACAACAGCTACTATAGACTTCATCTAGACCATCCAAAACGAGATTATTAAACATAATTCAAAATAAATTAATGTCTAAAGCCTATATATCGTTAATTATGAAAGTTGGGAAACTGGATGATGAGATTATAGATAAATACTTAAAGGCTGGCAAGATCGCGAGAAAAGCACTTAATCTAGGTGTAGAGCTAGTTAAACCTAAAAAGAAGATAGACCTCTATGAATTATGCATAAAGATAGAGGAGTATATTTTAAACAATGGCTGTAGACCAGCTTTCCCATGCAACATAAGCCTCAACCAAGTTGCGGCCCATTCAACCCCATATAGAGGGGACGAAATAGAGTTTGAAAAGGGGCTCCTAAAGATAGATGTGGGAGCGATGGTAGATGGATATATAGCTGATAATGCCGTGACGATAGCTAGGGGATATGAATATGTAAAGATCAGCGAGGTTAACAAGGACATACTGGATGAAGTTATAGAGATGATTAGGAATGATATAAATCTAGGTAAGATCGGGGAATTCGTCGAGGATAGAGCTAGACAATATGGATATAAACCCATATCCAACCTCACTGGGCACTTAGTAGATAGATTTAAACTACATGCCGGGAAAAGCGTACCAAATACAAAGCAGCTCCTTGCCCATAGAGCATATGCTGGCGAGGTGTATGCCATAGAGCCGTTCCTGACATTTAAAGATGGAGCAGGCTCAGTTGTTGAAGGAGGAGAAGCCAGGATATTCTCGTTAACGAAGCTAAAAAAGATTAAGGACAAAGATCTAAACAAGCTTAAGAATCATATATTCAATGAATATGGGCTTCTCCCCTTCACACCCAGGTGGCTAGAAAATCTCTATGGAGAGGAAATCTTTACTAAAATTAGAGAACTATATAGATTAGGGTACCTAAGAAGCTACCCTATGCTCGTAGAGAAGAAAGGAGCCTTTGTATCACAGTTTGAGCACACAGTCATAGTAACTGATGGAGAACCTATAGTGATAACCAAGGAATAGCCTAACTCTTCTCCTCTAGAGGTGAGGTAGGCGTGTATATTAAGTTTACGAAGGTTGGACCCCCACACTTCTTACACTTCTCACCGGTCTCAAGCCCTATATAGTCCCCCTCCTTAAATCTCCTTATCTCCTTAAAACCACAGTCAGAACATACTAATTCAGTATGGATCTCCGGAGGTCTACTAAATTGATTCGCCCTCCTCATCCCCCTATTCCCTAGCATAAATGCAAATATAGCTACGACAATTGATATGATAAGTAGATAGTCTAGCCACTGCATATTATTCTGCAGTATAACACCCGGTATATTCATGGGATCCCCACCGTATTACCGATGCCAGCGACGATAACAGCGTCACCCTCGTTAGTCTCTTCCTTAATTACCCTATCAACCCTTTTAATGACATCATCGTAGACCGAGGCTATCTTCTTACTCATAATCGATATAGCTTCTATCAGCGACATCTTGATAATAATGGCATATAAAGGTATATTATACTTAGTAACTATCTCCTCGATCTTAAACTTCTCGACGCCTATACCTCCAATGGCCGCTCCAACACCCTCAGCTATCGTCCCAGTCTTCTCACCCTCCAACTTTAAAGCCGCATCTATCATAATAACCAGTTTTATATCCTTCTTCATACGAGTAATAACTTTCTTGATTGCTTCGCCTGGTTTCCCAACGTTGCCACCTGGCCCCTTAGCTTTGACTATAAAGACTCTCCGATTCATATAGTCGATTTCATATAGAGAAGTGTCTTTAACATAATCCTCCTTCTTCTTTACAACCTTTTTGTCCGACATGAATTTATTTACAACCAGCGGCCCTATACCGTCCCCGACTGGGGCACCATCCCTGAACGCATACACAGCCTGTAGATAAGCCCTAGCGAAGCTTATTATAAGGGGCGCCTGCATCTGCAGCTGTGCGGCGATGAAATAACTATTGGTCTTCTTAGCTAGGAGATAATAATGAAGCGCGATTTTATACAGCATATTCAAGGCCATAGAGGCCTCCACCATGTTCGACATAGTTTTTATCATAGACTCACTAACTTCGTCATTATTAATCATCTTTTTTACATCGTTGATGAAACGCGTCTCCCTAATATCCATTATATGCTCCAGCTTCCGGATTATGCCAGAGGGATCCATAGACTCCGGGAATATCACGAAGCTCTCAATAACCCTATTAAATATCTCCTCCAGCTGGCTGTTCTTCGAATAATGCTTGAGTTTTTTCAAAGCCTCCTCTCTACCCATCCTACGCATCCGATCTAGGTGCCCTATAACATTGCCCAATTCCATTAGAATAAGCTGTAGCTGTATCCTCTGCCCAAAGAAGATCAAAACAAAAAACAGTAGAATATATAGGGTTTGAATAAGTAGGTTGTAATCACCGCCGATTTGCAAGGCAGGTGGCAGACCACCAAAAACCAATGACACCAATTCCATTACACAGCTTCACCAACATACCACAAATCTATATGACCCATTCCGGTTCCAATAAGTATAGTATAAGGGTGTTATATAATATTTTCACAATACTACAAATAAAAATTTATAAACTCATTGAATGGCATATTTAAGTTGGGGAAGCCGGCCATAGTGTGGGGGTTTCCACCGGGTCCCATTTTCCGAACCCCGAAGTGAAACCCCACAACGCCGGGGACTAGCTGGGTGCGTGAGCCCCAGTGAACCCCCGGTGCCGGCGCCCCACTTAAAATAATCCTTGTATTAACTACTAATCCTAAGGGCGTGTAAATTGAATACAGACGATTTGGATAAAATCATTAAAGAGATATCTAAATATAAAGTTATATCACCAAGTCAACTTACAGAGCTACTAATAAATTTCGGGGATGAAGTCATTAGAGCCGTTGAGCTACTCAATAGTAATAGAGCTTTTAGGATAAAAATGGGGAAATACATGGTTGACGCGTTCTCAGGCGACTCAGGGGATTATATAATATTTGATCAGGTAGGATACTGTGGATGTATGTCTAGACACCCGATAAACATCACTAGACGGAAATTTTGCCCTCATATCATAGCATTTAAAATATTGAAGGCTTTGGATAAAATTGAGGAGTTGGAGTTCAGCGAAAATGATTTTGACTGGGTTATGAGATACCTAAAGTTCAATATAGAAGAGGCGTGGCCCATATGACGTATAGAAATTATTTTATTAATCATTGTCCTATAGTCTTATATTAATTGATAGCCGGGTGGTGTACATTGGGTGTAGGAGAGATATATAATTTAATCACCCTCTCGATAGCTGTTCTGTCTGGTATTGCAGTCACCTTATCCATATACTATCTATATCTCCAGGTTAAGAAAGAAGCTAAATGATAAATAATGTTAATAATTCATTTCTTCTCTATCCTGGAGTAGGCCCTTAGCCTCAATGTAGGTATACTACCGGGTAGAAGGAATGATGCCATATCAATAGCCAGCCCATAGAAAATTACCTCATCACCCTCATTAATATCCTCTTCAGCATAATTGGATAGATCATCCCTATACAGTATCTTTATTGGATTGCCCTCCCTATCCTCAACCAAGATAGATTTGTTAAATGTAGGTATCTCTACACTAGGCGCCTCCTCACTTAGGAACTCTACTATTTTACCCTCTAAATTAACTATTTTATCAACTGTAGATAAGGTTGATGCTGTCCTGAAGGGAACCGTATATACCGGGAGGATGAAGGGGGTATCCCGTGGATTTACCTCAATCCTACTTCCTTCATCGGCAAATATAAAGAGCTGGCCGCCTCTAAGACTAGCCCTAAAAAACTCTACTGATAGTGTATCCATAGGTCTTAATAGGCCCCTCACCTTATTAACCAATCCTCCCGATATCGTTAGTGAAGCGTCCCCAGTATCATCAACAACATACAAAGTTTGTGAAGGCCTACCCAAATTTGGGTTCACCCGCTCCTTACCAACGGCCAATATCCTAACATATATTTTACCAAGGTTATGCCCAGGGATTACGTCCCGTAGCCTCATAGTCCTGGGTTTAAGCTCAACCTCCAAATTCGGGTTCATCTCTATATGTGAGGTATTACTTACATGGATCTCTAGTTCACCGAATTTATTCAACTTAACTTTACCATCGAATATGACAATCTTATCCCCTACATTTATCCAGTTATAATTTGTCACCGCGTCCCTCCACAAAACAACCCGGTAACTCTTATCCTTAGATGCCAAGGTAAAAGAAGATACTTGTATGTAATTCTCATCTATTTTTATCTCTCTAGCTGGTGCCTTGGAAACCACTATGCCATAGACATTGACATAATTATTCGATACATCGACTTCATGAAGAGGTTTAATGAACGCTGCTAACTTAGGAATATCAGTTATGTCATCCCTAACTTGGATCTGGCTTCTACGGCCGACGTGGACCTCAACCCTACCAGCAATATTCATTCTTGTATAGCAATTACTTATCTCTACTACGGTACCTGGAAATACACCATTTTCCTCTAACTCCTCCCTTGAAATATCCCAAAAAACCACTGGAGCATATCCAGAGCCATCCCCAATACCTCCCCTAGTCTGTATACCTGGCCTCTTACTCAACTTAACAGTATCCTTCAACCACAATATCCTTCCAATCAAGGATACATTCGATAAACCTCCTGTAAGACTGGATATCGTTAGTCGCTCCTCAACAGGGCTGTCCAACCTAACACCCAACTCAATAGAAAGCAAATAGAGAGCAGTCTTCCTAGATACATGTTTATGACGCATCTTCTCCTCTATAAGCCTCTCCACATCCATCCTAGTTAATGAGGGGGATCTACTCAATATCAACTCGATTATACGTTCCTCTTCACTATCATGAACACCGCTCATGGCCCCTATTCACGGGATAGAGTAATTCTAATACGGGATATCTTCTTAGGCAACCCCCTGACAACCTCCCCCTCAACCAAGTCTATAGAGATATCCTCTATATTTATCTTAGATGTTTTATAAATAAATCTCAAGAAATTGGCCACATCAACAGCCTTCTTAATATTCTGACCCATACCCTCAACAACTACCCTAGGATGATTCTTATCAAACAACTTTAGACATACATTTATATAGTAACTCATATTCTTTCTACCTATATAGACGGTGGGCGTCTCCTGCTGCGACTCCTCCGGCTGACTCATATAACCCCCTCTTTTTAAGATAATATATAGCTTAGGTGTTATTCTAATCTTTTACCAAGAATTAAATTAACATGGTGAGATATACCAAGAAAATATTTATGAACATTAAGGGGAGGGCCAACTTGAATAACATATTCTTTGCAGCTGAGTAACTAACTCTCAATACCTCATTCAATCTCTCAAGCGCATCCATGCCCAAAACATTGACAGTAAATTCTTTATTATAGATAAGTAGATCTGATTCCTTCATATTCTCAAGACACTTCCTCAAGCCAATTCTAATATAATGTATAATTAGGTTGGCCTCATCCCTACGTTCACCCAAGATGTTATACCCCCTAATATTCAGTGGGACCGCGCTCACCTCATGGGTATCATTGGTTGTCACGATTACATTCGCCCCAAATTCATCCCGAACCACCTTATAAATAATACCCCTAAGTACTGGAGATAGGTTGTTAGAATCGAAGTTTATTATCACATTCTTAGATGTTAATGTTTCCCATGCAAAGATGGATACACCAGAGCTCCCCAATCCAGACTCAATATCTATACCAGGTAAGTTGATCTTAACAAAGCCTGCCCTGAAAGGATAAGTCTCTAATGTTAGGCCCTCCCTTAATATTTTTTTGGCCAACGCGACCATACTATCTACCTGATCTTCTGACAATCTGTATCGAATCCTAGTAAGAGCATTATGAGAATCAATTACAACCACATGCCTATACCCAAGCTCCCTAGCTTCAGACCTAATCTCCCTAACGACACGTGGAGGTACATCCTCCATCTCCTCGGCCTCAAGGAATATAAAGGCCACCCCATCTGCTTTAACTAGATGTGTAGCTACCTTATCCCCCCTAAGAGACATTATGTTACTAAGTGTATTAGCTATATATGGACTACTGAAATCATCGATAAACTTTATTGTCTTACCAACCTCATCTTTATTAGGTATATCGAGTGTATGTGTACTGGGGCTATGGAAAACCATGGTCTCCAACCCCTCTTTATTAAAGAAGTATCGGGATAGAATTGCTGGATAATCACTGCTACCCACATTCCTAAATGGACCAAAGTGGAAATAAGGAACAACCATCAATAGGGGGAACATCGGTAGATCTGGAACAACGATGTAATCAGCCTCACTCTTTACAGTTATAGATTTAGGTGATATTAACTTCTCCAGATAATTCGGGTCATTTAAAACCCAACTATCGATAAAACCTTTAAGATATGAGAAAACACTGACACCAGTAACTTTCTTTGAAACCCTACTAATATAGGTGATATAGCCCACTGAGAAAATCAATAAACTAGAGATTAAATAAATCGGTAATATCATGGAATTGAGGTCGATGGAAGTCAGATCATAACTAGGATACAGATATAAAATTAGGTATACAGCGATGTAAATGAAGTATAGAGAAGCCAGGTTTCCAACCAAATATGGTAACCTAGAATAAGCTGTGGAATATAATATAACAAGTTTGAAGCCTATAACCGCACCAATAGTTAGATGAACCATGGGTAAGCTATCCATATTAGATACCATTAAGGGTGTAAATATAATGGCTGAAAAGAGAGTAATCAAAGTTATTATGTTGTTCAGGGCCAATAGCCTCCTTAAACTATAGAGCCTCTTATCCCTATCATTATTTCTCATAAATACATAGTCAAGGAAGAGACTCAAGCCTGGAATAATTAATAATGTAATTATGGGTGATGTGAAGGATCCTCCATAGACCACAGATATATTTAGGATAACATAGAGATATAGTATGAGGGCTGAGTAGAGACCCGTAAAGATATATAGATTCCGTCTTAGACTCCCTAATGTAAATAGCTTTTTATAATATTCTGCTAACTGGTCTGTTACAGACGACATTTTCAATTATAAGAAAAACCTGATTAACATGGATACCACGATAAAGGCTACAGTACCAATAACAATATATATCGGGTCAATTTGTATACCAGACGTCTCATCCTCAAAGAAGCGAAGCAGACCAGCGGCCGTTGCGGGTGGCGGGGCCTCCCTCTTACGCTCAGGCATCTTGATCACCAAATAAATTTAATTCATGAAATGGGTGATTAATAAATAGTATAGATAGCTTCAAACTTTATCTAAAGTATGTAGGTAATTTAATATTTATGCCTGGGAAGACTGCTTTAGTCAACTGTGAAGTATTTACCGCTATAGATGGGGAAGTAATAAAGAATGGTTGTGTCGTGGTTGAGGATGGAAATATCCTCGCAGTAGGCAAGGAAAGTGAAGTAGATATTCCACAGGACTCGGAAGTTATAGACCTCGGGGGTTCCTTCGTTATGCCTGGTTTAATAGACGCTCATCTACATTTACAGGGATTCAGAACTGGTGACTTCGTTAAAGAACCGTTACTTACGCCTTTTGGAGTGTTTGTGGCTAGAGCTGTTAATGATGCAAAGGCATTGCTAGATGCAGGATATACGACTGTAGTAGACGCGGGAGGATTAGTAGCACTCCACCTTAGAGAAGCTGTTAGGGAGGGGAGTATAGTTGGGCCGAGGATAGTTGCCGCAGGCCCCCCGCTATCACAGACATTCGGGCATGCAGACACCCACTATCTTCCAAGTGAATGGGTTGATATCAGGACAACCAAGAAGCTGACACCCTTCGCATCATTGTTATGCGATGGAGAAGACGAGTGTAGAAAAGCAACTAGATATGCATTAAGAGAAGGGGCTGACTTCATAAAGATAATGGCTACTGGTGGAGTGTTATCACAGAAAGATAAGCCTGAGTACACACAGTTTACTAGGAAAGAGATAAAGGCCATAGTGGAAGAGGCGTCCAAAGCCTCTAGAATAGTCCATGCTCACGCCCAGGGCGCGGAAGGGATAGCGAATGCAATAGAATGTGGCGTCAGGGTTATCGCACACGCGATATACATGGGGGATAACGAGTTTAACCTAGCCTTAGAACATAAAGCTGTGATAGTGCCTACCTTGGCCATAGTAGATAAGATTGTCAAAGAAGGAGCTAAACACGGAATACCAGAGTGGGGATTGAGAAAAGCCGAAGAGGTATATGAAATTCATATTGAAACTGTTAAGAAAGCTTATAAGGCTGGCGTACTAATTGCTGCAGGTACAGATTATGTCGGTGGATGGCTGCCAATGGGGGAAAATTCTATAGAATTAAAGATATATTCGGAGAGGATTGGGATGAAGCCAGAAGATGTATTAATGTCAGCGACTAAGGCTGGCGCCTATGCTGCTGGTCTCGAGAATCAAATCGGTACCTTAGAGCCGAATAAAAAAGCAGATATAATTGCGGTATCGGGGAATCCATTGGCAAATATTGACGTTTTACTAGATAAAGATAATATCGTTTTCATAATGAAGGAGGGAGAAATCTATAAAAAGACAGTGTGATGGGAGGTGGCTATAATTGGTTGAATTAATAACAACCGAGTTCTCCACCCTAAAGGAAATGCTAAATGCCTCCAAAACTTTGTCAGGTACAGTAGTAGCATATAGATTCGGCGAGATTAGGGTTGCTAAGGGCATTGCATACATACCTATAATAATAGGCAGGAATACATGGTATTTACTATTTACCAGGGACAGTGAGATGATTACCGACGATACTGAAGTAATCGAGGTTACAATAGATAATGAGGTAAAGAAAACCAAATATACTGAGTTGGGGGAAAATCCACGGTCAATATACTTTATCATCGTAAGACCACTAAAGGATGACTTGGTAGATATGTTACTTAAGAAGATTGAGTCCAAAGAATAGTATAATAAGTAAGCCTAAATAGATAGATAGAGAATATAGGATAGGCAGTAGAGATATGCCAGCTTCTATAGCGACTAATGTAGGCGATAAGAAAAGCATCAAATATACGGCGGGACTCACATGAGAGAATTTACTGTCTAAATAGTTTGTCGGGGACCTCCCACCAAACCTGTAATATATAATTAAGATAGTTAGAGATACTATGAACCAGCCTATAAAATTAGTTACTGGTACATCAAACCACCTAATAGGAAAATCATCAGTCCATACCCACAGTCTTCTACTCACCATTACTGGGTCAAGAGCCAGGTCAATATTGACCATCAAAATAGGCGGTAATATATATTTTGAGATGCCATGACTGGAATCGTTTGGTCGCAGTAAGTAGATCGCAGTAACATAAGCTACAGTTATATATATCCCCCAAGCT
>WAMZ01000038.1 GCA_015522055.1 Candidatus Geothermarchaeota archaeon | reverse complement strand
GCTATATACCAGTATTACGTTTTAAAAATATCTGGATTAAAATGTATGATATCTGAAGTAGAGGGATTGCCTGAAATAAATCAATGTTTAAAAGATGATAAAAAGTGGTTGGGGGGTTATATAGAGAATTCTATTAGGAAGAAGCCCCCTATTATCACGAAGCTGATGATTGTCCCGGCTACAATCAAGTAAAGCAGATGTGTCGCCCTGGTCTCGCTGAGCTCCCCAGTCTTTACCAAGTTGCTGGCTATATATGTCGTTAATATAAATACCAATATTACGAGGATTCCATGCCCGATCCAATGGTGGCCGAATGTAGATGCAAGCCATTGATACACAGATTTATAGGTCTCTTTTATCACCACTAATATTGCGTTGAATAGAGCAGTTATAAAGTATCCAATGGCTCCCCCAGTGACCTAATCAGCATCCGCCATCCTCAACCACCCCCAAGCGACCAAGCTATTTTGGCGGCTATGGATATCCATGCACCCAACGCATCCAATACGATACCTCCGACGATCAATAGGATGAGTATTCCGATGAGCATCTTTCTAGCCGCTTTATTATTCTCAATATCCGTTGTATATGCAATTAGTGGTAGCAGGGTAGCCAGTATGAGGCCTGTATAGAATGTATGTTCTTTCGTCTCCATACCTATTGAATGGGCAGCCTTTGTCTCTGGGTATGCCTTAATAACCTTCTTATCCACTCCATATGCCTGTGTATAAACACCTATTACTGTGAACCAAGACAACCATACCAAAATGGCTATGATTAACACGGTTTTTCTGATTGTAGTGTTACTAACTTTGCCAGTTATAAGGAGGCCTAATGCGACTCCCGATGTTATCATTTATAGTAATGCAAAAAATACGTGGGCACCCGATTCGATGCCCACAGCCATATAATCCACCGTTGATTATATACGTATATAAAGCGAAAAAATTAAATATAGGCTATAATCCTGAAATATATTTTTTATATATATTTCAAAGTCGTATATGCTATCACTCAATCATGTATATTCATTTAAACAGTTTCTTCAATAGATTATACCTGGGTGTGTTCACCATGTATTTCCGGTATGCGTCCCCGTATCTAGTGATCATATATTTTTCTTCTTTTAGGGCTTGGCGGTGATATACATATAGGAGTATGGGGTACATTATGAGGGTTGGGATTGTTGGCCACTGAATTATGAATCCAGTCATTATTAGTATTATCCCTAGATACTGTGGATGCCTAACCAATCTATACAGGCCGGTGGTGGCTACGCCTTCTCTATGTTGATATACTTGGTACCATCCCCCTATAAGTAAGAGTAGTCCAAGCCCGATTATCACTATGCTTATGGCCATGACGATGGTGACGGCTGTCTCAAGATCTATTAGCCCCATGTAGGCCATTGCGGTGGCGAGTAGGTGGCCGGTCAATACATTTGCTGGTATATCGATCTTGAATAATGCTGTCAATGTATAAATGGTTAATGGTATCCCGAACATTTCTGTGAATAGTGATATGATGAATGCTTCTGTCAAGCCGTATGACCTCCAGTCTATCCTCTTGGGCCTTGCTAGGAATATCGTGAATATAAATGTGGCTAATATAATTGATGCCAGAACTACTGGCCAATTCCCGTACCAATTGGTTTCGTGGACCATTGTGATAAACTAGATAACCCTGGTATGATTATAAGCATTATAATTTCCAATCTGGAAAAAATTAAGATATAGTTATTTTTTATGGTAGACACCTATCGATACATGTTTGTGGTCGATTCTCTCAAGGTATATAGAGATGTCTTTAGGGAGTAGGTCTCCAACCCACCCTATCCACCTAAGTCTAAATAAATTAATTATACGTAGTATACGGAGCACATCCCTGTATAGGTAGAAGATTATTTTTCCGCCTTCTCTACATGCTGCTATGGTTCTCTCGGCCATCTCAGGTATGTGGTCTGGGTGGACCACGAATAGATCAAAGAATATATAGTCGTATCTCTCTCTTCCTAAGTCAAATTCATATACATTTGAAATATGGAAGTTTTCCCTGTGGTCGGGATGTAGTATCTCCTTTGCCTGCTCTATACTCTCGCTTATAAAATCTACTCCATGCGGCACCAGCCTATACTTACTTCTACATATTAAGTGCTTGAGCATTAGACCATTGCCACATCCCAAATCTATGACATGGCCATCTCTATCTATCAGGGTTAGAAATAAATTATATATCTCCTCTGGATACTCCCTAAAACCATTGGGGATTAGAAGATCATAATCCGTATTTTCCTTCCAATACTTGGACCAGAATACCCTTCTTCTCTTCTCATAATATGCTGAGTATTTGGGATCAATAATATAGGGCATATAACAAAGTAATATTTAACTCACTTCAATAAATTTTTACAAGTCAATCATTGTTGTTCCATTAAATGACGATATCCATATATGCTAAATTAGCAGGCTCAATCAAGTGATATATAGGTGGATCGAGGGTTTTGTCACCAATTACTAGATAATATATGATGTTTAGACTGAATCTCTCCGGAACCCCCACCCTAATCTTCTTCCTCATCCTAGGCATAAGTTGGAAATTGATTTCCGAAGCCCTAATAGCGATGTATAGCCATCCACCCCTGAGATAAGACTGACTACTATAGTTAACATCATTCCTACCTCTCTCCAATGCATATACATCAGCCACTCATCTATCGAGGGTCCATACCAAATATTCGCTACTAAATATGGATTATCTATCTAAGTTTTACTGGCTAACGATGCTGGTCTATACTTCATTACATTAGCTTAGTAATATCAGGTCAGAGTTAGTTGCTGATCTAGAATTAACTACGGTATACTGTATTAACGGCCTAAGGAATCATATCTAACTCTATATAACGCTGGTGGGTTGGAGTTTCGTAACGATACATATTATATAAGCAATTACATTTGAAATTAAGTATAGAGAATATCAAATGTAATGCAGGACCTGGGATCTAAATGTATGATAGATTGAAATGATCCTAGGATTTTAATAGATATATATTCCAAGGGGGTCACTCTATAAGATTATATGAAGCAATTATCT
>WAMZ01000037.1 GCA_015522055.1 Candidatus Geothermarchaeota archaeon | reverse complement strand
TCCATATACCTAATTGGCCTAATCCAGCCAAGCCTCATAACCGTCTATATACTGGGCCTAGCCATAATCCTACTAGGCTCAATAATATATCTAGGCTACTTCGTATCTATATATAGGCTAAACAACCCATTCTTCAGGTATGGAGACATATTCAGCCTAATTGGGTTCATAGGCTTCCCTGTAACCATAGCATTGACCCTCCACTCAATCTATGGGGACTGGCCGACTGGATACATGGTATACATGCCCCTCCTAAGCCTATATGGCTTCCCCATCCCAATAATATACGGCGTGATGACGAGGCTCATAAAATTCAAGTTCTCACCCCTAGACCTGAGGGCATCCATGCTATCCCTAGCTACCTATATACCTGGACTAGCACTACTCTACATAGGCCTATACACGGGTGGCGAGACCCCACTAACACTGGCCGGCATATTCCTAACCCTATCTGCACTCCTACATATAAAAGCCGTGGATATGATGGAGCATGAGGTGGAGGAGCCATACAGAAGTAGGATGAAGGAGGGGGACTGGAGGAAATACATATACTTCACCCGCCACCTAAACACCGCGGCCCTATGGCTAGTAGCAGCAACGATACTATTAGCCCTCTACCCAACCCTCTCAACCGCGGTAGAAGGGGCGAGGAGGATATATCTATGGGACATGATGATCCACTCCCTAACAGTAGGCTTCATAGGCAACATAATACTCGCATATGCAGGCTATATGCTACCGCACCTAATCAAGAGGAAATACGCCTATAGAAGCCTAAGCCTAGTCCCATACGCCCACTTAAACGCCGGGAACCTACTGAGGATATCCGGCGACATATTGAGAATATATGGCATCCAGGAGCCCATAACTATGGCCTCAGGCCTACTCATACTAGCGGCATACATAGCTGGTATAATAATGATCATCAGGCTCTTGAGAGAGTAATGGCGCCTCCCAGACGTCCCTAGATTATATTCAGATCCCATATATTACCTTATTCAATGGAAATATACATTGATATCCTATTATTTTTAGAGCTGGGTAGGGACGGGGGTCTAAACTGGGTCGCTATAGAGTCGCCATAGATATAGGTGGGACCTTCACCGACATCGTGATACATGATAGAATCACGAATAGGGTTGTGGAGAGGAAAGCCCTAACCAATCCCAGGGACCCAGCCCAGTCTCTGATGGATGCTATGGATAGGCTAGGCCTCGACTACCGGGATATAGATTTGGTTGTCCACGCCACCACCTTAGGAACAAATATGTTCCTTGGCCAGGCCGGTATAGAGCCTCCCGAAGCAATACTAATAACTAATAGGGGGTTCACCGATGTGATTGAGATTGGGAGGCAGAATAGGCCCCAGCTCTACAACCTATTCTTCGAGAAGCCGAGGCCCCTGATACCTAGGAGATATAGAATCGGGATATCGGGGAGGATCGATGCATACGGTAGGGAGATAGAGCCGGTAGACCATGATGAAGTGAGGAGGCTGATAAGAAAATACTGTGGCCGAATCAAGCTGTATATTGTCTCCCTACTACACAGCTACATGAACCCAAGTCATGAGGAGACAGTTAAGAGTATAATAAGGAGTGTGTGTCCAGAGGCCATAGTTGTATTGAGTAGCGAGGTAGACCCCAGGCCCAAGGAATATGAGAGGACGGTGACGGCCATAATAAATGGCCTCCTAACCCCAATCCTATCTAAATATCTCGAAAAGATACGTAGATCTCTCTCCGGTAGGGGATATATGGGCGGCATCCTGGTAATGAGGAGTAGTGGAGGCATATCCAGCATCGAGTATGTCCTGAGGAAGCCAGCGTCATTTATCGAGAGCGGCCCCGCGGCAGGGGCTGTGGCAACCGCATACCTCGCCAGCCAACTCGGTATAAGATATGCCCTCGGGTTCGACATGGGTGGGACGACGGCTAAGGCATCCTCAATCATAGATGGTAGGCCCTTAGTAACAAGTGAGTATGAGGTGGGTGGGGAGATACATATGGGTAGGATCGTGAAGGGCAGCGGATATCCCCTAAGGATACCCCACATAGATTTGGCTGAGGTCAGTTCAGGTGGTGGGACGATAGCCTGGATAGATGAGGGTGGTATGCTTAGGCTAGGCCCGATGAGTGCCGGGGCCGACCCCGGGCCCGTATGCTATGGCAGGGGAGGAACTGAGCCAACTATTACGGATGCCCACCTAGTCCTTGGTAGGCTACCCATGATTTTGGGGTCTGGTGAGGTTAGGCTCGATAGGGAGGCGGCCATCGATGCCCTGAGGAAATTGGGTGATGAATTGGGCCTAGACGCGGTGGAGACGGCCTCCAGGATTATCGAGCTGGCCAACCAACATATGGCTAGGGCGATTAGGCTGGTTACGGTTGAGCGGGGCCTAGATCCAAATGATTTCACCCTATTTGCATTCGGGGGAGCAGGGCCGCTCCACGCCGCCGAGCTAATGGATATCGGCTTTAGAGAGACTGTCATCCCGGACCACCCAGGTGTATTCTCGGCACTGGGCCTCCTATATACAGACTATAAATATGATTATCTCCATGCCGTCGCCAGGCACCTCGATGAACTGTCCCAAGCCGATATAGACAGTGTCTTTGAGGATATGTTATCCGAGGCTTATAGGCAGCTGGAGAGGGATGGTCTAGATAGAGGTGGCGTGAGGATATCGAGGTACCTCGATATGAGGTACTGGGGGCAGGCCTACGAAATCTCTGTACCCTACACCGGCTCCCTAGAGGATATGGCCGAGGCATTCAACCAGATACATATGGCTAGATACGGCTATATGATGGGGGATGAGAGAATATATGTAGAATCCGCCCGACTCGAGCTATATAAGATTACCGAGAAGCCTAGGGTGGTAGTCGGCCCGGCCAAGCAGTATACACCTAGGCCCCATGGGGTTAGAGAGCTATATATAGATGGCGATTGGATAGAGGCATCGATATATGAATGGGCTAGAATCAAGCCCGGCGCCGAGATAGATGGGCCAGCCATAATCTTCATGGAGACATCAACCGCCCTAATACCAGAAGGTTTTCATGCATCGGTGGATGGGCTTAGGAATATTCATCTGAGGAGGATGGATTAATATGTCGTTGGAGGTAATTTGGAACGCGCTGAACTATATATCCGAGGAGATGGGTATAGCCCTTAGAAACACGGCGTATAGCCCGAATATCAGGGATAGGCTTGACCATACATGCGCCATTCTCTCGCGTGAGGCTAGGCTCGTTGCCCAAGCTGAGCATATACCCGTCCATATAGGGAGTATGGCAATAGGGGTAAAGAACACTATCGAATATCTAAATGAAACAGGTGTATCACTCGATGATGGTGACATCATAATAGTGAATGACCCATACATAGCAGGTACCCACCTAAACGACGTGACACTAATTAAACCAGTGTATGTAAGTGGGGAGTTAATCGCCTACTTAGCGAATAAGGCCCATCATGTTGATGTAGGTGGCAGGGTTCCTGGGAGCATAGGGGGAGACGTGGAGAGCCTCTATGATGAGGGTATCGTCATAAGGCCTAGGAAGCTTATGGAGAGGGGTGAGATAGACACCGCATTCCTGGATGAGCTGGCCAGTAGGGTTAGGACACCAGACTATCTAAAGGGCGACCTATATGCACAGATAGCCGCCTTAAATATCGGTGAGAAGAGGGTCCTGGAGCTTGTTGATAAATATGGTGTAAAAGAAATTCTCGGTGCGATGGAGGCCTCACTAGAGTATACAGAGAGGTATCTAAGGAGTAGGTTGAGGGCTCTAGGGGGCTATGGCGAGTACAGGGCAGAAGATATATTAGAGGGATACCGTGGAGAGACCCTCAAGTTAGTGGCCTCTATAACTATTGATGAGGATGGGGTATCAATAGATTATAGTGGTACCTCGAGGCAGGTTGACTACCCTCTAAACGCCGTCTACGGCGTCACAGTGGCGGCCTCCACCTATGCAATTAAGTCATTAATAGACCCAGACCTACCCATAAACCACGGTATCTACAGGGTTCTAAAGATATATGCAGAGAAGGGCTCACTCTTGAATCCGGAGCCGCCTGCCCCCGTATCTGGGGGAAACCTAGAGACATCCCAGAGGGTAGTCGACGTTATACATAGGGCCTTGGCAGACGCGTATCCAGGTCTTGTTCCAGCAGCATCATGTGGGAGTATGAATAATGTAATGATTGGTGGTGAGGGGTGGGCTTTCTACGAGACTATAGGTGGTGGGACTGGTGGTAGGCCAGGTCGTGACGGGGTTGATGGTGTACACACCAATATGACAAACACATTGAATACCCCTATAGAGGTGCTGGAGGCCATGTATCCCATTCTATTCATTGAGTATTCACTTAGGCCCGATAGCTGTGGCCCTGGTAAGAATCGGGGTGGCCTAGGTATTAGGAGGATGTTCAAGGTACTTGAGGATGCGGTGCTCACTGTTTTGGCTGATAGAACTAGGAGGGGGCCGTATGGATTGATGGGTGGTGGCGATGGGGCGCCTGGTAACCATTACATTATTCGGAGGGATGGAGGAATAGAGAGATTAAGTGGTAAGGATACGGTGGGTCTTGATCCGGGGGATGTGGTGGTTATTGAGACCCCTGGTGGCGGTGGTTATGGGGAGGCGGAGGAACGCGGTATAGACGCGATCTATAGGGATCTAATCGAGGGGAAGATAACAGCGGAATACATCATGAAACATTATCCCAAGCAGTATGTCGAGATGGTGGAGAGGGGTATGCTGAACCTGGACTAGCTATTAGCTCAACGACCCATATTTATCTGGTAGCTCTCGATCAGGTTCTCAACATCTGCCCAATGTATATCTTTTAGGATGGGGCGCTTCTCCCTCGCAACCCTAATCTTATGATCATCAAGGTCAACAACCTCTAATGCCTCCTCCATATGCGGTAGATCTTTAACTACACGACCGAGGGGCTCCACAACCCTCGATGCACCAGCGAAGCCCAGGCCCTCATAGGTGCCGACCATATTGACCCATATGAAGTATGTAGTGTTCTCTATGGCCCTCGCCCTAGCGACTATATGGAATAGTGGCTGTGAGAAGTCGGGGGTTGCGGATATAGCGACGAGGACCTTGGCACCCTGATATGTATATGCCCTTGCAAGCTCAGGGAAGAATACGTCATAGCATATCATCACCCCAAAGTCTATGTTCCCTATCCTCCATACCTGGACCGGCCCATCCCACCTCCTGAAGTACCTCCATTCATCGAATACGCTGAAGTCGGGTAGATGCATCTTCCTATATGTCTTCACCTCCCCCTCAGGGGTTGCTAGGGCAGCGGAGTTATATAGGACCTCATACTTTGTATCTCTCTCCGCGAACCCAGTAATGATATATACATTATATTCCCTAGCCATATCCAATACCTTACCTAGGATCTCTCCATCAACTGGCTCGGCTAACCTATATAACAGATCCCTACTCATATAGCCCTGGAGATATAGCTCCGGGAAGACTATGAGTCCCGCGCCACTATCCGATAGCTTCTTAACAGCCTCCTCCATCTTCCCAAGGTTCTTCTCTGGATTAGCCACATAAGGCTTTAACTGCGCTAGACCAACGCGTAACACACCAACCACCAAGGATGACAAATATACAATAAAAACTAATGTCCAAACATATATACATAAATAATGTCTCTGGCCCGCTGCAATTCAACACCGTATTTACAAAGAGTTATGATTCTCATCTTAATTAATACATAAGCCCTATAGAAATACCTTAGTGAGAAACATTTGGATGGAAGGGTTGAGGTATTTATCTCAATAGTTATATTTGATTAGTATTAAATTATTTTTGCCATGAAACTAGTTACACCTCCCTTCAATATCGAGTATGCTAGGAGTAGAATAACTAGGTTCATCAGGGATAAGGTTGCAGAGGCTGGGGTTGATGGAGTCGTATTAGGGCTTAGTGGCGGCGTGGATTCTTCAGTAACCCTCGCATTAGCTGTTGAGGCATTGGGTCCTAAGCATGTACATACACTGGTTATGCCCGATACCAGGGTTACCCCGGCCGAGGATATCGAGGATGCATACATGTTGGCGGAGAAGTTTGGTGTAAGTATCACTAGGGTTGATATAGACCCGCTGGTCGATGCATACGCGTCGACACTCCCATTCTATAACCCTGAGGATAAGGTTAGTATAGGTAATCTGAGGGCGAGGATACGTATGTCAATACTCTACTACTATGCAAATATCCATAATCTACTTGTGTGTGGGACGGGTGACAAGAGTGAATTGTTTATAGGTTATTTCACCAAGTACGGGGATGGGGGTGTGGATCTCCTACCCATCGGGGACCTATATAAGACCCAGGTTAGGGAGCTTGGTAGGGCCCTTGGTCTGCCGGATAGGATCATTAATAAGCCTAGTAGCCCGAGGCTTTGGGAGGGTCATATGGCTGAGGATGAGCTGGGCGCAACCTACGAGGTTATAGATACGATCCTATTCTACTACCTCAATCTTAGGATGGAGCCTAGGGAGATACATAGGGAGACCGATATACCCCTAAAGATCATAGATATGGTGGTCGATAGGATATATAGATATGAGCATAAGAGGAATACCCCACCAGTCTGTAAATTGGGTGTGACTACCGTCGGGCATGATTGGAGGGCGCCTCATAAAAAGGATTAGGACTGGGGTAGGGGCTCGATATGCCAAGCTGGATGTATCTCGCTCCATGAGCCGTGGTCTGTATCTACAACCCATACACCGACTACCCTAACCCTCTCCCCAATCTCCGGTATATATGTATTGGGCTGGTCATGTGGGACTATCTCGACATGTATCCTGCTCCTCCTAAGTATATGTGAACCTATGGAAAGCATATGGCTATACTCTGGGTCTAGCTCCAAGTCGAAGGTAATGTCTCCATCCATATTCTTCACTGGATATGTAGCAACGACTCCCTCTACGATCACACATGTATCGAGTATCCTCAGCCTACTGGGGTCATAGGTATACTGGAATACATTGCCCTGTAGGCAGTATGGGCCTTCATGGGTCTGTTGCCACTGGGTCCCCATCCATGATGCAGGGTTGAATGGATAACCTATAATCATTATATTATAATATATGTATGGTTGGGATAGGGCACCCGCGATAACCGCCAGTATAAGTAGGAAGACTGGTGTATACCTCCTGTTTAAGCCTATCTTTGTCCAGTAGATTAGGAGGGCGACTATCGAGACTAGGAAGGTTAGTTCAGCCATGAAATATGCCGCCGATACATAGTAGAGTACCATGGCGAATATGAGTGTCGCGGCTGAAGATTTGTCCCCATCCCTATAGAATCTGTGGGATAGGTAGACGAAGGGGATGTATGCGGCTGAATATATGTCTAGGCCAACCTCTATTGCGTCATGGGCGTAATATAATAGCGCTATACTATATGCTATGATCACCTCTAGGACGAGGAGTAGGAGGAGTCTGGTGCCGACCCCCTCAAAGTACCCTCTGGCTATAATATGTATTAGTATTAGGAGTACTAGGCTCCTAACGATGAGTGATAGTATTGTGACGCTGGTGAACATCGACTCCGTATATATCAGTATACCTGCCGCAATTAGGTGCGCCAAGAAGAATATCCCTGCACCCCTATAGCTTGGGAGGTATGCCAATATTAACATCATGTAGGCTACTACTAGGCCATACCCCACTAGTAGGTTTGGTGCATTGATGCTGGTGGATATGAAGAGTATGCCGAGTATGAGTAGGCCAGCCTCTAGCCTGTCCAACATGGATTACACACCATAGGAGTTATATTACCAGTATATAAAGAGTATATCTATGGTAGATATAATAATGTGTCCATATATCCATATCATATAGCATCTAGATATATTATTTGGGAGCATCGAGATATGGAGGTAGCTATTAGAAGGGTATCAGTCTCTGATTTGGAGACGATTGCTGATATGGAGAGGGAGATATTTGGGGAATCCTCCTATCCAATAAATTACTTAGCTGAGCTTTATCTCAACGCCGACTACTTCATGGTTGCAACCGTTGGAGACTGGATTGTTGGCTATATAATTGGGAGGCTGGAGAGGCGTGTAGCACATATATTGTCTATTGCTGTTAGGGAGGGGTATAGGCGTAGGGGTATTGGGAGTATGCTCCTCAAATCGTTTATAGAATATGCTATTAGGAGAGGTGCCTTACGCGTTTATCTTGAGGTTTCTGATAGGAATGAGGTTGCTATAAACTTTTATTTGAGGCATGGATTCAGGGTTGTGGATAGGATAAGGAGATATTATCCGGATGGGAGCGACGCCCTCGTGATGGATATGCCCCTATAGATGGGTGGATAATTAATGATATGATTTGCCAAATATTTAATCCGGTGACCGTGAATCTATATATTTGGTGTCTACTATGGCGAAGAAGGTCCTTATCCTTGCTGGTGACGCTGTTGAGGCCCAGGAGATATTCTATCCATACTATCGGGTGAAGGAGGCTGGGCTCGAGGTCGATGTGGCCGGCCCTAAGAAGGAGCCTCTCTACACGGTTGTCCACGACTTCGAGCCTGGATGGACAACTTATTCGGAGAAGCCTGGCTATAGATTCCCATGGGTAACCAAGAAGTTTAGTGAGGTGGATCCGGGGGATTATGATGGCCTCATTATATCTGGTGGCCGGGCCCCAGAGTATATTAGGCTTGACAAGGATGTACAGCGTATAGTAAAGCATTTCTTCGAGACGGGGAAGCCGGTCGCCGCTATATGCCACGGTGTCCAGCTACTCACCTTCCTTGGACTCGTCAAGGGTAGGAGGATGACTGGTTATATTGCGACTAAGCCCGATATAGAGGCTGCCGGTGCAACATACCTCGATGAGGAGGTAGTTGTAGACGGGAACTTGGTGACGAGTAGGGCCTGGCCCGATCTACCCGCATTTATGAGGGAGTTCCTCAAGCTACTGGGGGTATAGCCAAACCCCCACCTTATTTATAGTTATATCCATTTGTTGGTGAATATAATGGCTATCTTTAGTATAAATGGGAGGGTTAGGTGGTTCGAGACCGATACGGGTGGTGTGGCCCACTTCACCCAGTTCATGGTATACTGTGAGAATCTTGAGAAGGAGCTTCTATACTCCGATAGTATCAATCTATGGGAGATCGAGGATAAATATAATATATGGATACCTAGGGTACATGTAGAGTGTGAATATAAGTATCCACTATACTTCCATGATGAGTATAGAGTCGACCTAATCAACATAGATATTGGGAGGACCTCCATAAAATTCATATATGAGATCCATAACCTAACGAGGAAGAAGCATTCCGCCACGTGTAAAATAACATTGGTTACGGTGGATAGGGGTAGCAATAGGCCTGTAGAGGTCCCCAATGAACTCAGGAGTAGGTTGGAGAAAATCATCGGTGGTAGTAGCCGTGGATAGAACCCCCCTACTCATAACCAACTAAAAGATTCCAGTATATGAATTAATCTAGTTAATCATTTATAATCCGGATGTCTAGATTTATGGTATTGGATGATGAATCTTCTCTTGACCAACCTATGTAGGGATGAGGAGAAGATATATGCTGACAATAGCGGCTAAAAATCTATATCAAGAATCTATCTGTGAACCAATCCAATACATATGAAATATTTTTATAGGTGTCGTCGCCAAACCTCTCTACCATATCTATAATCTCCTTTAGATTAATGGCATGCCTCTCCCTCAAAGCATCTATCAACTTTCTAATCATGCCGCTAATATTCTTATCCAATGCCAGTGGATATGCAGCCAAGAATTGTTTTATGACGTTGCATAGCTTTATGGGCTCATTAGATAGGTTATCCTCATCTACCACATCCCTATAAGCCTCCATCAAATATTTGTATATGAGTGGCTTTACACGTGTCTCTAGGCCGTATTCTACGGCTGCTCTCGATACTTCGTAGTCCTTGACGCCTGAAGCCAGTAGGTTATATATCGAGCTACATATTATGGGGTCGTGTTTTGAGAGGCAGCTGTCTCTGAAGGCTTCAGGAGGTGTCATAATGTAATATTTTGGTGAGCCGTGTATAGCCGCGTGTATAGTCTCATGTATAAGCCCTGCCTCCAATACTTCACGCTGTATACCCCGGCATAGACTGTGTATTATATGTATCCGGGGCCAGCCGAGGTATGCCTCATGCATGACGAAGTAGATATTTGGGTGTTCCAATCCACTGATACTTATGTACTCATATTCATCTCTATAGATATATAGTTCTATGTAGTGCTCATCCTTGTCCTTGATTCTATCTAGGGCTGTTGCCAATGTCCCCAAGACCATATTAACAAATTTCTCCGGAATACCCTTTGAGACATGGATTAATCTTATATTACTGGGCAAGAATCCTCACCATCCCCCATTCCCTTTTATATATGTTTTCATCCATATTATCTAAATACTGATTCGATATGGGTAGCGACCCGGGGCCTTCGAAGCCTGTAATATATGTGATACACTTTATATTCTTCACTGGTGTAGCCCCTATACTGATATATCTGTTCTCGGATTTCGTGGCCTTGATGACTTGGGAAATTAGCTTAGATCTGGGGTTATTGGGGCTGGCACTCGGCATACCGATGGTGGTTATAGGTATATTGATTATGCTCTATGCAGAGGTGATAATGTATAGGTATGGGGATGGTACACCCATACCCTTCTATAAGCCGCCGAGGAATCTATTGACCCAGGGGATATATAGCTGTACACGGAACCCGATGTATCTAGGCACCACTATGGAATATATGGGCTTCGGCCTAATCCTAAACAAGTTATATATGATTATAATCTCGCTCCTAATACTCTGCATCGCCATATCCCTATATACATTCCACGAGGTCCCCTATCTAAGGAGGAGCTTCGGGGAGAGGTTCGAGAGGTATATGGAGGAGACCCCCACCCTCATCCCTAGAATAGGCTGTCTAAAGAAGCTCCTGAAGGGTCTTGGTAAGGGTCGATAGTCAGGCTTTTAATACATATTATATACAATATTTAACCTGGTGAAAAATATTTTTATTCTTGGAGGCGGCTCTAAAATAGTGGTGTGTCGGTATGGAGCTTGAGGAGAAGATTACGAGAAAAATTATCGAGTATGCGTCTAGGGACTGGCTTGAGTATACAAATGTCGATGTGGTTGTTGTGGGTGCTGGGCCGGCTGGCTTGACTGCATCCAAGTATTTATCTGATAGGGGGTTCAAGACCCTGGTGTTGGAGCGTAGACTGAGCTTTGGAGGCGGTATAGGGGGTGGGGGGATGCTATTCCATAGGCTTGTCGTTGAGGAGAGGGTTAAGCCTATCCTCGAGGACTTCGGTATCCGGTATGTGGAGGCTGGGGGCGACCTACTGGTCGTCGACTCGGCGGAGTTGATGGCGAAGCTCGCTGCAGGGGCTATAGACAGTGGTGCTAGGATTATCCATGGAATAACGGTCGATGATGTAGTCTATAGGGATAATCCCCATAGGATAACGGGTGTAGCGATCCAGTGGACGCCGGTCATCATGTCTGGCCTCCATGTAGACCCATTATTCATATATAGTAGGGCTGTTGTCGATGCAACTGGGCATGACGCGGAGGTCTTGACCGTCGCTGCAAGGAAGATACCGGAGCTTGGGTTCATGCCTGAGGGTGAGAAGTCGGCTTATGCGGAGAGTGCTGAGGAGCTGGTTGTGGAGCGTACCGGCAAAGTTGTTGATGGCCTATACGTCGCTGGGATGGCGGTTGCAGCCCTATATGGACTGCCTAGGATGGGGCCTGTCTTCGGTGGTATGCTTCTATCTGGGAAGAGGGTGGCGGATGTGATATCCGAGGAGCTGGGGATGAATGATTAGGTGTGGGGTATGTGGGCGGAAGCTCCCGAATATTAGGTGTAGGAGGTGTGGGAGGGCTGTATGCCGAGACTGCTATACAACCCATGGTTTATGTATAGAATGTTTTAGGCATCTGGTTAGGGTGAGGAAGGATGCCCTTCGAGGTGAAGGGGAAGGCGAGGGTGGCTAGATGCGCCGTATGTGGTAGGATAGTTAGGGAGGAAGCCCTCCAATTCAAGACATGCTGCATGAATAAACCAGTAGTATTCTGTAGCAGGAAATGTATGAGGGTATGGGAATCTAAATGGCTTAGGAGTCAGGAGCAGATCAGGGTCGGGAGGCTTAGAAAAGGATTAGTGTAAAGCATCCTACCCAAAATATAGTCCATCTACATCATTTATTGCACATAGCTTCTCAATACCTATATCTCATGTTATATAGGATAACAGCGTTATATCTATACGTGATTTATATGCCGAGGTTCAACTGCAAAGATATTGGTATGTCATGTGGCTGGAGCAAGGAGTCTAAGGACCTCGATGAGTTGCTTAACGAGATCCAGAGACATGCTTCTGAGGCACATGGGATTAAGGAGTTTACTCCTGAATTGATCGAGAAGGTTAAATCCGCTATTAGGATGTAGCCTCTCAACCCATTATTTATTAC
>WAMZ01000036.1 GCA_015522055.1 Candidatus Geothermarchaeota archaeon | reverse complement strand
TAGAGAGAGTTATAAGGAGGAATTAGAGGCTAAAAAGGGGGAGTTGGGTAAAGGGGAAAAGCCCGTAGAAACTCGTGAGCCAGAGAGAAGGAGCAATCCGTATTGAATAGAAGCCTCAGGAGGAGGGAGAGCCTAGTATATGAGAGGGCATTACTGGTCGGGGATTTCCTCCTAAAAACCTTTGGTAAAGATAGTGTCCATAAAATGCTCCACCTCTTCTACCGTAGGGGCTTAATAACAACAGATATCTATATGACCATGCTAGATGTTATAGAGAACCTTAACCTAGAGGTCGACTTCAGCTACCTAGAGAAACCCATAACCCCCGAGGACTACATACTCGCCCTATACCTCCTCAATAGGGTGGAGGATATAGATGAAAACGAGATATTCCTAATACTACTCATGGCTCTAAAAAGAACATATAGGCCCCAGCCAGGGATCCAAGACCTACTACCAAAGATATTTAAAGATATGGGTAAGGGTGGTGAGAGTGACAAGCACAATATTTAGTGAGGCATTCCTAACAATCAGCTCAATAGCCATAGCAACTATATTAGCAGCCTCCATCATAGCCGGTGTAAACCAGATGAATAACATACAGGTAAGCATAGCCATGGATATGGAGGAGAAGATAGGCCAGAAGGTAAAGATAATATATGCATCCACAGACGGATCAACAACAGTATATCTCTGGATAAAAAATATTGGGATAAAACCAATAGCTCTGAACCTAGTAGGTGAGGGTGAACTATACTTCGGGCCACTCGGGCAAGAGAAACTCATCCCATTCAACACATCCAGTCTACCAACATGGAATTACACGATAGTAGATAACCCCGATAACGATGGATACTGGGATAGAAGCGAGACGATACAAATAAATATCTATCTCGACACAGCCCTACAACAGGGGGACTACCACGTCCTATACACCACATACCTAGGAGAACTATCAGACTATTACTTCTCCATATAAGGTGGGGAGAATGGGTGGCTACGGCATCATAGCGACCGTCGCTATAATAACCATAGCCACGCTCCCAATGATATGGATCGTATTCCAAGCCACAGTAAGCCAGCAGGCATACACATTGGAAGCGATTGCAAGAGTCTCAGATATAGATAAACGCACAGACTCTGTAAAAATCGAGATACTCAATAACACGCTAACATGGGATAACCCTAGGAGATTCACAGTCAAGATAATCAATAATGGGGATGAAGGGATACACTTCAGAGACTTCAAATACATGACACTAATATTCGACTACATATCTGGGGGAAATAGGGTAATTAGATACATTCCATACAACCAGGATGGCGGCCTAGAATATTGGAGGATACTATCGGTATATCAATCGGGGTATACTACTGAGTTGGTCAACCCGTTTAGGACAGGGCCTGATGGTAACAGCGGGATATGGGACCCAGACGAGATAATAGAGATTGAGGTATGGCTATACCCCACACTCCGTATAGATGATGGAACAAGCTATACCCTACTAATCTCGACCCCAAATGGTGCATATGATGTATACAGAGGTGTATATCAATGATAATAGATACAGATAAGAGGATAATGTTGAGCCACTTCGAGCTCGATAGGAGAATAGGTGGATTCCCATATCCAACACTCACATTGGTCGAGGGGGCGAACGACACAGGGAAAAGCGTCTTCGTCCAGCAAGTTACATATGGTGCACTTAAGAACTGCTACAGAGTTAGATATATAACTACTGAGAACACGATAAGGAGCCTCCTAAGGGATATGAGGTCACTAACCTACGATGTTAGAGAATACTTCCTAACGGGGAAGCTAAGGGTTACTGAGCTACATGTCGAGAAGCTATCATGGAACAGATTGATATCTAAGAAGTATCTAAGAATGATGAATAAACTTATTGAAAAAGACAATCGGAGCGACGTATTTGTAATAGACTCAATAACATACATTGCTACCCACTCATCAAATAAAGATATATTAGAGTTCTTCACAACCATGAGGAACACGGTAGACGAGTATAATAAAGCAGTTTTCATAACCATACATCCACACTCATTCGATGAAGACTTACTTGTAAGGGTCAGATCGGTATGTGGGGGACATATAACCCTAGATATAGCTGATATGGGGGGCAGGACGATTAGGCTATTAAACATCAAGAAGCTTAGAGGAGCGTCAAGAGCGACAAACCTAATAATAAGCTTCGAGGTCGACCCCGCATTCGGTATAAAGGTTGTCCCATTCTCCCAAGCCAAGGCATGAGGTGACATATAATGACTGAGGTAGTTAGTAAAGAGGAGATATTGAGGCCCTCACCAAACCTAGATGATGCTCTAAACAAGAACCCACACTTCAAGAGGTACCTCGATGAAGTAAGGGCTAGGGGTATGAACCCCATCTACGTTGAGCAGTTATCCAGAGATATGAGGTATTTAAAAGAGATAGACTTGATATACCCAGTGGGGGACCCGATATTCATACATATATATAGCCAAGAGGGTGACGAGAGGGCTATATACCATCCAGTGGAGCCAACGATACCCGATGAGGTCAAAGAATTAAGGACAATCATAGAAGATGCGATTGGGCTAGTAATAGATGAGTCATACGACTATGAAGATGAAGAGGAGCATAGACAGCTACTCTACAAAGCCATAGACGAGGTTATTCAGGTAGATAACTCAATACCCACCATAGCCGACTACCAGGTCATCGACAAGGGCGATAAAATATATATAAGGATGAACCAGGAAGGATACAACACATTGAGATATATATTAGATAAGGAGAAGATTGGGTTGGGGATACTCGAACCCCTGATCAGAGACCCATATATAGAGGATATTACATGTGGAGGTATAGGCCCAATATTTATCGAGCATAAGATATTCAGCAGCTGCAGAACAACCCTCGAATTCAGGAAAGAAGATGAGTTAAACGACTATATAATCAAATTATCTGAGAGGATAGGTAAGCCAGCGAGCTATAGGAGGCCTATAATAGACGGCACCCTCCCAGACAACTCAAGGATAAATATAGTATATGGAAGGGATGTAAGTATAAATGGAAGCAACTTCACCATAAGAAAGTTCACGGCAAGGCCTCTAAGCGTCATACAGCTCTGTCTATGGAACACAATGAGCTTCCTCGAAGCCGCATATATATGGATGCTATTGGAGAATGGCATGAGCCTGTGGGTATGTGGAGAGACGGCGTCTGGAAAGACCACTACACTAAAAGCGATAGTGGCATTCATCAAACCTAACGCTAAGATCGTCAGTATAGAAGATACTCCGGAGGTAGTCTGCCCCCATGAGAACTGGACTAGGGAAGTCACCAGGGAAGGTGAGGATGAAGGCTCATCCGTCCAGATGTTCGACCTCCTGAAGGCAGCCCTTCGACAGAGGCCCAACTATATAATAGTCGGTGAGATAAGGGGGGCCGAGGGATCAGTTGCATTCCAGGCTATGCAGACAGGCCACCCAGTAATGGCCACGTTCCATGCAGCCTCCGTCGAGAAGCTTATACAGAGGCTCACCGGCTCACCCATAGATATACCCAAGACATATATAGACAACTTGAACGCCGTAATTATCCAGTCGGCAGTTAGGCTACCGCAGACGGGGATGGTCGAACGTAGAGTACTTAGTATAAATGAGATAGTCGGGTATGACCCAATAGCAAATAGATTCAACTTCATCGAGCTATTCTCATGGGAAGCCACAGACGACAGCCATATATTCAGGGGGGAGGGTATGAGCTACCTACTAGAGGAAAAGATTGCAACCATGAAGGGGCTATCCCTAAGAGAGAAGAGAAAGATTTACGACGAGCTATTCCTTAGAGAGAAGATCCTGAGGCTAATGGCAGAAAACAGTATAATCGACTACTACGACGTATGGGATGCCCTAAAAACCATAAACAAAATTGGGCTAGAGGAGGCGTATGAAAGGCTCAGCAGGAGGGGAAGCCTAAAATGATGAGGCTATTCAGACGGAAGACCGAGGAGATCGGGCCACTAAAGGTAAGTATAGAGAGGCCATCTGGAATACAGGCATTAAAGCTATTGATTAGCAAGGAAAGGGTGGAGATAAAGAGAAGATTCCTTTTCCTAATGCTATACCTATACTCGCTAACCACATTCAACGTTGATACGAAAGCAGCCTACAGATTCATCGGGAGCCTAGACGTAGTACTAGGCCCCATATCAAAATACTTTAGAAAGATGGATATACTCGT
>WAMZ01000035.1 GCA_015522055.1 Candidatus Geothermarchaeota archaeon | reverse complement strand
TCAGTGTAGAGAGAAGTAGAGATAAACATGATTAGAAGGGTAAAACTATAGTATTTATATGTATGGCTGGTAAGATTCTCGTGGCAGGTATCGGGAATATACTCAGGGGAGATGATGGTATAGGCCCACAGGTAATTAGAGAACTCAGTAAACAAGGTTTAGAGGGGGATGTGGATATAATAGATTTCGGGATATCGACCTACGACCTCCTCCTCGCAATGGAGAACTACGATTTAGTGATAATTATAGATGCAGTGGACATGGGTATGGATATTGGAGAGGTATGTGTATTGGAAATCGGTACAGACCAATCCATGGAAAGTAATATAGATCCGCATACACTAGACGTTAGAAGCATATGTAGTATTCTAGAGAAGCTTGGGAAAAAGCCTAGGAGAGTTATATTAATCGGGTGTCAGCCGAGCCAGACTAACTATGGTATAGGACTGTCTCCTGAGGTGGAGAATAGTATACCTAGGATAATAGAGTTGATAAAAAGGTTGGTTGGGGAAGCTAGATAGATATTTTATTCTGCTTCGCCCACTCCCTAATAAGTCCCTTCCAGTGCTCAAGCACCATATCTATCTTTTCCCCGCTGAACTCCACCTCGACATACACTGAGTTTGCGCCACATTTGTAACGAGGCCTTATACCCCCATACCGGAATACCCTTGCAAGTATACACTTTAACCTTAGGCTCAGTGGGAGCTTGAAATTATTGAGCCTTATCCATGCTGACGATGACATATTCTATCCCACCAACCTATCTATGAAACGCCCAAGCATCTCAAGTGTCTCTCCATCAATAGGGTTTGCCTCCATAGCCTCCCTGAAACTCTTGAGTATATCTCCCTTCAAAACCATATTTAGCTCTGCCTCATCGGTGCTTATACTAATCTCCAACGCCTCCCCCTCAATGCTTGAGAGTATCTTTGGCAGATCTATCCCAAGGGCGACCTCGAGACTAACACCCTTCTTGAATAGTGTAGATAGCTTCTTCAAGGCATCTCTATCGAGGGAGACACCAGCCTCTATACCGTCATACTTAACATTTATCTTGAGACCCTTCTTCAACGACTCTCCGAACCTATATATGAAGTACTCCCATGGATCCCTACTCAAATATGTCACACTCATAGGTCCCACCTCATACATTCAGGAGTCTATCGACCCTCCTATCACCGAAGAATATGGTTACGCCACAAGCTAGGCATGGATCCATGCTCCTAATAACCCTAACGACATCAACGCCGTCCCAGTTATCGGGTGAAGCCTCCTCTGTTATCGGTGTGTCTATCAGTGCATCTTCATATGGACCCAATCCACCCTTATGGTCTCTGGGAGATGCATTAATATTGGAGGGGGTGACTACCTGATACTTATGTATCTTCCCATCCTTCACTATAACCCAGTGGCCCAATGCACCCCTACCAGCCTCTGTCAATCCAACTCCAAGGCTCCACTTAGGCCTCTTAAACTCAGTGAATACCTTACCATCACCCTTCTTCAGGAGCTCCAGTACATGTAGCAACTCTTTATGTGCTATATAGGTCATGTAGGCAAGGTAGTATATTCTGGCCCTCAGCCTCTCGATAACGTTGACAGTCTTAGGTATCTTCCACTCGAGCTCCATCTCCGAGTTGAGCGACTCACTTATACCGGGTATATTCGTCCTCGGCAGGGTGAACTTCACACTATTTCCTGTAGATGCCTCGGCCTTCCTCGAAGCAGCTGTAGCCCACATCCTTGCTATAGGCCCGGTCTCCACTACATGCACCTTTCCTTTATAGACCCACCTAGGTGATGTTACCCATGAATATCTGCTGTTCCAGTCGAGCTTCTCAGGCTTCGGCCTGGTATCCTTATTCCATGGATGGTTGGGGGAGACTTTATTACCAAGTGGATCGCTCTCTACCTCACCACCATCCCACTCATCATAGAATGAATGGGCTACATACTCGTTGAGACCCAAATGTATCTCGACTAGGTTATTAGTTACAAGTTTACCATCGATGACTACACCTGGGGATACCCCTCTCTTGATACCCCAGTCCCCCATATTCTCATATTTGGCGTCGTAGGCCTCCGGGTCATCAGCGGCCCCATAGCTTATGAGATTCGCCTTCCTAACACCAACTTTTTCATACCCAACGTCCTTAAGGAATGACAGCATATCCTCGGCAATATGTACCACCATCTTTACCCATGGCACCAGCTCAAGGAATTTGAAGATGAGCTCCTGTACAGTCCCTATCGTAGGTCTATATGTAATACCTCCAGGCACCACCGTTGCGAGGTGAGGATATTTACCAGCTATCATAGTTAGACACTCCTTCGCCGTCTTTTGGTATGATAGGGCCTTGAGCCATAGGTGTCCAGCCAGGGGATTCATCGCCTCCATAATATCCCCTATGGTTGAGTAGCCATGGACATCCCTATGCTCGGTCTTATGCTCCTTAGCCTCCCTAAGCCAAGTTGGGTTCCTATCCTTTACGATAGATTCAGAGTAGTCTGGGCCAGCGAGTTGGAACCAATGTAATACATGGTCATATATGATCTCGAAGGAGTCGGCTAGATTCCTGAGTAGAATAGCGAGAGGTGGTGGCTGGGCTTCTAGAGCCATATCCAGGGCTTCGGCTGATGCAACTGCATGGGGTGTTGGGCATACACCGCATATCCGCTGTGATATCCATATAGCATCGGGTGGATCACGCCCCTCCATAATCTTCTCGAACCCACGGAACATTACTCCAGTCGAGTATGCATCGACCACGACCTTCTTCTCCGTATCCACATCGACCTTAACGCCAAGGTGACCCTCTATCCTTGTAATAGGCTCGATAAATATCTCCTTCTTAGCCATGCTCACCCACCCTCTTCTGGATAGAATATGCCTCTATAAGCCCACCGATCAATCTCTTAATAACAGTCTTAGTCATGACTACACCCTCAGGTGGCTTTAGGAATGGGGATAGAGGCTCGTCGGGGAACCCGGGCTCCGTACATCCTATACATGGAGCCCCCATAGTAGGGCAGCCGCCAACCCTATTGATCCAGCCGCCCCCGGGGGCCGGACAATGGGATATAAGCCCTTTACACCCAAGCGAGACCACACAATAATCATCACCGAAAGTCTCGGAGAACCTACCCTCCGAATAATAACCCGCCCTAGGACAATTGTCGTGAGCCAATTTCCCGAAGAGGAATTTCGGCCTATGATGCTCATCGAGCTCTGGAATGGATGCAAGCCCCCTGACAGCCAGTACGAGGGCCCCAAGTGTCTGGGTTATCCAGTCCCCAGCGGGTGGACAACCCGGAATACATACCACAGGGAGGCCGAGGCCGCTCTTCCAATCACGCCCCAGATGCTCGAGGAGCCCATGGGAACCGGTGGGATTGGGCTTCCCATGGGGCACCCCTCCATATGTGGCACACGCCCCAACCGCAACAGCCGCCGCAGCTCTCTTTGAAAGCGTGTCTATCCAGTGGTTCAGGGTATACACCTTACCATTCTCCTCCCCCACCATACACCAGAAACCTTCGCCAGCCCTATCCTCATCAGGGATGGCGCCCTCCAATACCAGTACAAATGGGTCGTAGACACCTTTCTCCGCATCCTTCAATATCTGGATAGACTTCTCACCCCAAGTCGGCATGACTGCGGGATGGAACACCAAGTTTATATTCGAAACCGCATCGATAATACCCGTCAATATATCGGTGACCGCTGGGAACGAGGAATTAGTGAGCGATATCGTACAACCAGTGCATCCTTGACCCTCTAGCCAAATTATATTAATAGGGCTATAGGACATAAAGGAGTCCCTCAATACTCTATATGCATAATAT
>WAMZ01000034.1 GCA_015522055.1 Candidatus Geothermarchaeota archaeon | reverse complement strand
CCCTAGAACCATCCTCGAAAGCCAGGCCCTCAGGCAACGATACACTAAGAACAATGTTTGATACACATTCAGGGCAGTCACTGGTGAAAACTATCTTGAGGGTAGTCTCAGAAGCCTCATCTACACTAGGCGGCTCAAACCCACCACTTACCCTAAGACCATATAAGAATTTAATTCTGATGTCGCCAAGCCCGAACTCCCTAAGCAATCCCCCGAATATAAATGAGATCTTCACATCCCTAAGTAGATACACTCCCTCGCTCTCCGCCGTTACACTAGCCTCCAAAACAGTTGAGCCGCCGCTATCAACAAAAGACACATTATTAACGGTATACTGCACATCCAAATCTCCGCTATAGTTCCCTATCAACATAGTCACATTATAGATTGGTAACCCCGCATTATTCCTAACTAATGCCGATACATTAAATGGATAGTCTATAACCATCTCCTCCCCAGATGTTCTGAGCTCAAGATCAATAGATTTATTGAAGAATATGTCTACGGGTGTCTCGATGGTAAGGCTAGGCTGCCCAGCCACAGATATATTATAAACTGGTAGTATGAATGGCTCATCAGAGACCACACTGAACACTGCATTGATAGTTAATTCCTCACCCAATCCAAGGGCAAGCCCATCGACGGTAAGAAGTGAACCCCTTTGAGTAAAGCCACCACCCAAATACTCTAGATACCCTTCTAAACCAGACAAATCCGATGATATGTAGATGTCACTAGCCTCGACAAGCCCATTATTTCTGATTAATAGACTCATATTTAGTGTCGAGCCGTTGAAGAAATTATCCACAGATACTTCAATAGCTGGATATAGAATGGAAAGAGGCTTGAATGGAATGTATAGGCTCGGCGAAGTAACTTGATAGACAGACTCATTAAAGATGTAGCTTACCTCGACTGCGGTCGGCATAACTATATCGGCGGGTGTCTTAGGAGATATTGTTATTTCCACAATCCTCTCTTCCTCGGGATCCAAGCTACCTATTACATACTCACCCACAATTAAATTATCTGCAGGTGATAAACCCCTATTCCTCACAATGGCTTTATATGTATATTCTTGCCCAACCTCCACCACAGTGTCTTGGATATCTAGACTTACATCTATAAGGGGACCATCCCTATGCAATATATTCGATTGAGATAGGTATAATAGGGTAATGTTGCTTGGCAGCCCCACCTTGGCCTCGGCCGGGCCAATATATAGATCATCAACCACCCCATTAATCCTAACTATATACTTCATGATCCTACTCTCTTCCGCCCCCAAGGAAGGTATCCTAGATTCAACATCACCAGAAACCAGCTCCACCGATACACCGTCCCACCAAACATACTCCCTCAATTCAATCGGCCCCACATCGGAGCCCCCTATGTTCTCAACCTTAAGCAACACCTCGACGCTACTACCTGGAGTAAAATCTGTTGAGTTGAAGTCCCTCGATACAACTATCAATGGGTAGTCGATGCCGATCGATATATCTAGGGGGTTATCCTCCCTACCAGGGGGTATGGATGCGCTATATACATATAGATAGCCATCCAACTGGGATACATTATAATATCCAGGTACATTGGATAGAAGGATATATCTAGAGTAAATTGTTAGATCAACATCGATTGAGTCGTTAGCATAGGGCTCCCAATCAATCTGGCCCAGGAGCGTCCTGAAACCCCCATCGCTGTGACTAATATATGATATGAATAGGTCGCCGACACCCCTCCTTACATCCATCCTAATAGTTATATTATAGTAATCTAGGGATGGTAACCTGGTGACCGGCGCCCACTTAGCCACGGCATATGGAAGTGAATCTATATAGGAGAAAAGCTTCGAATTATAGACCACATCGCTATACGGCGATTGATAATGGTAAACACCCCTGTTATCCCTATATTTATAGCTGAAGGCCAGCATAAACTCCCTAGACAGTGACGATGCAAAGCCAGCTACGTCACTGAAGACCGATGTAGTGTTTATGGCTAACACAGCCTTGGTACCAGGAACATACTCGATGCCAGTGCCCTCATACCATACACCATCGAGAAAATATGTATATGTGTCAACCCATCTATTTACCTTGATAAAGCTAATGGTGAACTCGGAGACACCAGCGGCGGCCTGCCCAAAATCGGCGACGAAATACTGATATACCTCGGGAGCCCCCCTCAGCTCCATCCGGATCAGCAGCGAATCATATGCAGTATATATATTAATAGTCTCTTTAACACCCTGCCCAAGGACGCCATAAGGAAGTCCTGTAATTAAACCCAATATCAATATCGCCAAGACAAATACAAAACTCCCCCTCACCTTGAACACCGTATTATGTATAACTTGTGTATGTGAACCATACCGGGTATGGTTATAATAATGTATCACACAGTATATCTATATATAAATTTAAGTCTTAACTCTGGCGGCCTCCAGAGGGAGGCTTGATTTATATACCTTCCGGATCGACTATTCCAGCCCTTGTTATTGCGAAAACAGCCTCACCAGGTGGATGCTCGGGGCTATCAACTATCATAGCTATCCTTAGATTCTTCTTCGACTTCCTCAGGTATATCCTATATGTAACTGCGTGGGCCACTACATGGCCACCCACAGGCTTCGTCGGATCTCCAAACATGATGTCAGGCTGCTCCTGAACCTGATTAGTTATAACCACAGCCACATCATATATCTCCGCAATCCTAAGCAGTTCATGCATAAACCTGTTTAGTAGTTGCTGCCTCTCCGACAGCTTACCACGCCCAATATACTCTGCTCTGAATGGAGCTATGGCCGAGTCAATAGCCACTAGACCAACATTATTCTCCTTAATCTTCCTAGGCAGTGAATGGCTCAAAAGCAGTAGATGAGTAGTATTATAAGCCCTTGCAACAATGATTCTATGAAGTGTATCCCTAGGATCCAACCCCCTAGCATTAGCTATATCAACTATCCTCGAGGGACTAAATGTCTTCTCAGTATCTATGTATATAGCGTTCTTAGCTAGGCCACCCTCATCCTCGGAAAGCTGGACATTTACAGCTAGAGAGTGGCATAGTTGGGTCTTCCCCGACCCGAATTCACCATAAAACTCGGTAACGGCCCCAGTGGCCACCCCACCTCTCAAAAGGTTATCTAGATTCTTGGAGCCAGTCGTAATATATTTCCTCATACTAATCTTCTCCAGGAGATAGTCTGCAGTCACGAAGTCATCCTCTATCAAGCCACGCTCCTTCAACAGGTTATACGCATTCAATATTATCTTCTCAGCCCTCTCAACCGCCGTATTAAGCATCTCAGCCAACTGGATAGGAGAATATAGAAGTAGTCCCTTAGCATCCGTTATACCCAACTCCATAAGTTTTCTAGCGGTTACATCACCAATTCCAGGTACCTCCTTCAAACTGACCTCTTCCACAGCAATCTCCCCACTATACAGATGTATCTATACAATATAAAATTTTAGATACGTCACGGATATAGGCGGGTGGGTGTCCTTGGGAATAGGGTGGCATCCCTGACATGGGGGAGCCTCAGCAGCCACCGCAACACCCTCTCAACCCCCATACCGAATCCAGAGTGGGGCGGCATACCATATCGCCTAATATCAATATACCATCCATAGTCCTCCGGGTTCAAACCCATTCTCTTAATCTTGGATACTAGGTATTTATAGTCGTGGATACGCTGACCACCCGAGGTTATCTCCCCATACCCCTCTGGGGCCATTAGGTCCGATGAGAGGGTTACACCAGGCCTATTCGGGTCATCCATATGATAAAAGCTCCTCGTCTCTGTGGGGAAGCCATATACGAAGAATGGGTTCTCAAACTCCATACTCAGAATCCTCTCCTCATCCGCCCCGAAGTCCTCACCCCATTCAATCGATACACCCTTACTCTGAAGGATATCGAGAGCCTCGTCATAACTGATCCTCTCAAACCTAGAGTCCAGGTCTGGAAGTCTAGACCCCCTAACATACTCAATCTCCTTACCAGCCAATTCATCCATCCTAGCAACAATATATTTGAGTAGCTCCTCCTCGATATCCATAATATCCTCATGGTCGGCGAAGGCGACCTCAGCCTCTATATGTAGAAACTCGGTTAGATGCTTACGGGTCCTAGACTTCTCCGCCCTGAAGCTAGGCTGTATAACAAAGACTTTCTCGAAGACACATATAGCCGCCTCCTCATAGAACTGGCTACTCTGAGTTAGGTAAGCCTTCCTATCGAAATATTTCAGCTCGAATAGAGTTGCACCACCCTCGACTGCGGATGTTATGAAGGTTGGGGCGGTGATAAACACATAATCGTTGCTGGTGAAGTATTCCCATGCAGCCTGGACCAATGCACTTCTAGCTAGGAGTGTAGCTCTAGACCTAGGCCCCCGTATAGTCAAGTGCCTCAAGTCAAACATTGTCTCAGGAGACTTAGCTACAGATGGGGTTATTGGCCATACATCGGCCCCAGCAACTACATCAATATTATTCAAATGTATCTCCACGCCACCCGGGGCCCTAGGGTCGCGCTTCACAACCCCCTCAACCGCAACCGCACTCTCAACAGGCACATCCAATGCATAACTAAATTTCTCCCCCAGCCTATCTTTATCCGCAACCAACTGGACATATCCATATCTATCCCTCAACATGTAGAACACTTTATTACCGTGGACTCTCTTAGTGAATATCCAGCCTATCAGCCTCACCACACTCCCATCATCCAAACCCAATACCTTCTTTGAATCCGCATCCCTCCACCTAATCAAACCAGCCATATCAACCCACCATACTACATATCAACCTAACCACAAGATCCAAACCATTATATTTCACCAGGCACGTTTTAATCTTAGCTAGGTTCTCGAGATATTCATCATAATTATCCAGCATATACATAACCTTTCTCCTGAGTATACCTGGATCTCTCCTAAGAGCCCTATAGTCAAGCCACTCACCTATGCCGAGCTCACTAACCCTATTGGCATTCTCAATCTGCTCAGTCTGGTTCGCAGCGGGTATAACCAGCATAGGGGTGGACGCATATATAGACTCGAATATAGATGTCTGGCCACCCCTCAAAACAACTATTTTTATACTCGTTAGAAACTCATACTTATCCCTAACCCAGCCATCGAGGCGTAGATTCCCCGCCTCTATAGATAAACCCTTGCACCCAGGGTCGCCAAGGGAGGCCCTAATCCTATGGCCATCCAGTAAGCCGATGTACCTAACCACGTCCAAAGTAAATAGCTTCTTATCATAGAGGGGTGCACTTATATAGAAGCCGATGTCCCACTCCCTATCTCTATTGGCATCATCCAGCCTAGGCCTATCTATAATCGGCCCTGTAAAGATAAGCCTACCATCCAGATAGTGGGGATACCTCGAGATCACATCGACATTATTCCTATATGTAATTGTATATGGTGGCGGCAGGTCTAGGACGGCGATCTTGTCACTAGTTAGCCATATACGGGGGAATAGCCTATATAATATCAATTCATTTACGATACCGCTATTCGAGGTTATCGATAGTTGGTTGGTGAGGACTATACGTGGAATATGCCTATATATTCTCGTAGATAATTGGGATATCGGCCTGGAATCGATTACAATTAGGTCTGGGGAGACCTTGTCGATGATTCTACGCTCCAGATTGATTATCGACTTATAGTATCGGAGCCTACGTAGGTAGTGGGCAGCCGAGTATAGGGGGGAGAAGCCTATTCCACTCCACTTGATACCCATACCGGGTATACCATAGAGATTATCCAGGCCCTCCTCAATAAAATACTGTAGTGCATCCCCGGAAGTAATTACATGGACCTCATAACCCAGCCCATATAATTTATTTATGATTTTTAGGCTCCTACTCGCATGGCCAAACCCTATACCACAGACTATAAATAGAATCCTCATCGGTCATCCCATTCAACACTTGGGAAGCCTCTCCTCAATAACCTTACCCCTGGGCTCCACCTCCGTAAATATCTGGGCCTCAAACCTATATATCTCAACACCATCATATAGATATCCATCAGGAGGGAGGCCCGCCTTCATAGATAGGTGAATAAGGTATTCCTCGGCGCTCCAGCCATACTCAACAGGGACCTGTGGCAGGAGGAGGCCACTATATAATCCATATTTCAATACTAATCCATCCCTACCCACAACTATCTTCTTAGGGAGCTCCAATGGAGACTTATACTCGATCTTCTCGAGGGGAGTCAATACCGACACCTCAAATATACAGCTATCCATCTCACCCATCTCCAGCGGCTTAAAACGTGGGTCATGGAACGCAGCCTCGATGGCCGTATCCATGACAGCCCTATACAGAGGCTTTATTGGCATAGGATATCCAATACACCCCCTAAGTTCCTTCTCCCCACTATCCACACGATATATGGTTGTGAAGACCCCCCGCTCCATCCTAAGCCTATCCGATAATCTAGATTCATCCACCCTCGGTGGCTCCAGGCCCCTAAGCTTATTATAAACAGTCTCCCTAGCGAGCCTAACCAGGTATGTACCCTCCTCAAGCGTAAGCTTTACATCTATCATGTAACACCACACCATGCATGGAATCTACACATCAATTAAATTATGCATAGCTAAATATACATTAATTAGTGTGCCTATAACTTTGACTGGCCCCTACCAAATTAATAATTGTCTTGGTGTATAGGGATGAGCAAAATATTTAAAGAGGGTGGAGAGAATAAATTTACCCCATCCTATGTACCGAAGAAGATACCTCATAGGGAGCAGCAACTGGATGAGTTAATCAAGATCGTTAAGGATGGTATAGATATAGATGCATATGCAATACCCATCCTATATGGTGAGACTGGTACTGGGAAGACAACCACGGTGATACATCTACTAGTAAGGATCAAGGAAATCTATGGGGAGCGTGTCGAGGTCAAGAGGATAAACGCTACAACACTCAGTAGGACCTATATGGCTGTAACCGCCCTAGCGAAGGAGATTATATCGGTGCCATCCCGTGGACTTAGTATAGAGGAGATACTTAATAGGCTTTATGATAGACTCGATATCCAGGATGTATTCTATGTTTTTGCAATAGATGATGCCGATGAGCTTATCAGGAGGGAGAAGGGGAGGATACTTGAGCTCCTAACCAGGATAGAGGAGAACTATGATAGGAGACTTATGCTACCCATAATAGTCGTTAGGAACATTAAATATATAGATGCATTGCCCGGCCACATAACCTCTAAGCTCGGTGGGCCTAGGATAGAGTTCCCAAACTATGATAAGAATCAGCTCAAGGATATCCTTAGGGAGAGGGTCGAGGAGGGCCTCCAGGAGGGGGCGATAACCCAGAATGCCGTTGAATGCGCCACATTCAACGTCGATAAACTATTCCACGGAAACGCCCGGGAACTACTCAATAATATACTTAAGGCTGGGAAAATCGCCGAGGATGAGGATGCTCCAAAAATATATGCAGAGCATGTCCGGAACGCTATCTACAAGTCATATACATCAACCCTCGCCTCAGGGATAACGGTAACCAAGGCTAGGGACCGTAGCCTCAGGATTCTATGGAGCCTATTCAAGGCGCTACAGGAGAACCCCGACTACTACTATATAGATGATAAAGTTATAGAGAAAACCTACGAGAACTATGTATCCACCTTCCACCTCAACGACATATCGATGGAGGACATACCTGACATACTACTAGATATAGCCATAAACGAGACACAGAACTTGATAAGTATAGATGATGGTAGGTTAGCGGCTGCACACCTACCAGTATCCAAGGTATTTAATGAGTTGACTAGGCACCTATTCTTCTAGTGAGAATACTTTCACTGACGTCCCTCCTCAGGGATACAAACCCGGGTCTAGAATCTATGTAATTTAGATATATTGGTATGAGGAAACTGGTTCTATATGCCCCAGAGGATATGGATGGAGAGAAGCTGTATAAACTGGTTAAGGCATTAAGGGATGAAGCTAAGCTCCTTAAACTCGACTTCAGCGGCCCATATTTCAACACAGATGGCCGCCTAATGGTGTACTATGAGGACGATGAGATAAGGACATTCATATATGTAGACGACTTGGAGAACGAGCTGAATCCTGAGAGGATAAGGGCGACAATAAAGGTACTTGCATTAATAGCTATGGATAAAGAAGAGGAGATATATATCGAGAACCTATAGATCTACATCCAGTCCAGCCAATAGGGGCTAGTGGCAGCCCATACCACTAGACATGTACATAGCCATCATAGACTCACACTCCTCCATATGCTCAGCACCGCCATAGGAAGCCATCATCTCCTCACACTCCTCCATATGACCCTGATCCATCATCGAGTAACACTCATCCATATGCCCACCATCCATATACGTACAGTGATCCCCAGCATCACCAGACATCATCATACCACCATAACCCATCGAACCACCCATGAAAGAGGCATACATATACCCCGAGACCCAAGGCGCAGCAGCCAACACAAACAAAACACCAATCAAAACCAAATACAAACCATCCCTCATAACCATCACCAACCACACCATACCACGAAACAATACATAAATACATACCGAAACAACACGAAACAACCAGAAACAAACAAAAAACCTTAAAAACCAAAAACCAAAAAATATACAAATAGAACCAAAAAAGGGCCCGTCGTCTAGCTTGGTAGGATGCCAGCCTGGGGACCCATACTGGGCCAGCGCGCTGGTGGTCCCCGGTTCAAATCCGGGCGGGCCCACCACGAATTAAATTTCAGAACGATATCTCTGTTTCCTCCAAATCGTGAACCCAATGTTTTCTAAGTATGTTGAAACATTATGTTTACCCACGATTTCAATTTTATATAAGTCTCTTCGTCTAGTGATTACCTCACCACTACGCTTCACTGAGACACCACCTCTTAACTTCTCTATTTTCGGACCCAACGCCTCTATTCCAAAATAATTTCTCAATAGCATTTTCACATAGTGTAGCAGTTTTAAATTAGTATTCGAGAACTTGACTTTATATAGACTGCGTTCTTTATTAACAGTTATAGATCCATCGGAATCAAACAATCCCCTAAGGAAAAACACAACATTTTCCTCATCATGTTCGACATACCTCTTTAAACTATCCATATCAAGCGACACAAACCATTGATAAAAAGCCTTAGACCCATATCTAGCGACCCAAAGACCACGTCTTTTATCATAAATTATCTTATTAGGCTTTCTCCCAAGTACCACCGCCAAACATCTATTGAATTCATCTACAAAATCTCTATCCTTAGCAGCTAATCTGATATCGTACTGATAGTTAGGCTTAAATCTAGTCAAATATGCGTCTCCCATTAGTGTTCCTAGTATGTATGCTAGTTCTTTGGTTGGTTTGGGTGTCCATTTTGCTTGCCACGGTTTCTGGCCTCTCCTCCAGTTTATTAATGTGGATCGGGGTATGCCCAGTATTCTTGATGCCTTCCTGGTCCCTATGTGTCTCAGTAGCTCCATCGCCTTAATATACTCCTCATAGGAATATCTCTTTCTCATCCTGGGCATCCACATTCATGGTTGCGGATTAAATATTTAAATAGATGTGTAGAGTCTTATGACCCAAACCTAATTAGATACTAATATTTGAATGAGGTTGGCCACATTTAGTTCGTATAACTCATCCAGATATAAAATTAGGTGCTATCCACACTAACCTATAATGACTTATCCTAATCATAAAAATCACAAAGAATTCTATAACATTGAGTCTAATCCATATTCACACCAATATTGAAAAAACTACGTTTCAGATTATCAGCAATAATAGTTATCAGATG
>WAMZ01000033.1 GCA_015522055.1 Candidatus Geothermarchaeota archaeon | reverse complement strand
ATGATTATGGTTATGAAGGTCCAGGCCTATTCTCCATCACATATAACTGGTTTCTTTAGTATCTTTGAGTCTGATGACCCGATTAGGACGGGCTCTACAGGCGCTGGGATATGCCTAGAGAAGGGTATATATACTGATGTGGAGGCGAAGCCAAGTACTCGAAATAGAGTTTATATCTATATAAATGGCTCCCCGGACCCCGCTCCTACATCATCATATGTCGTTAGGCATTACTTGAAGAGGGTTAGGGATAAGTTTTTCATAAAGATCTCGCATATGATTCAGGTTCCCATAGGATCTGGTTTTGGGAGTAGTGGTGGGGGAGCCCTAAGCCTCTCATATGCGTTGAATAGGCTTTTTGGTGAGACTTATACGAGGATTGAGGCTGCCCAGATTGCCCATGTCGCTGAGGTGGTGAACAAGACTGGTTTGGGAACGGTCATCGCCGAGTATTATGGAGGCCTTGAGGTTAGGGTTGAGCCAGGCGCCCCGGGTGTTGGTAGGGTTAGGAAATATAGTGTTTCGAGGGATAAATATGTTGTAGCTGTGAATTTCGGTGAGATACTTACAAAGACCATCTTGTCCAATAAGATTATTAAGCGTAGGATAATGGATAGGGGCAATAAATATGTAACGGATTTTATGAGGGAGCCTAATATCGGGAGTTTCCTTCTCCTATCCCGGAGGTTTGCATATGAGACTGGCTTGATGGATGATTTGATATCCGATGTATGTGAAGTTTTTATTAGGAATGGGTTTGAGCCCGCTATGGCTATGGTGGGGAAGACCGTCTTCACCATAGTTGATATTGGTGAGGTTAGGGAGGTTGTTAAGCTGGTCAGGGATGAGTTTGGGATAAAGCCCAGGGTTATAGTTTCACATATCGATAATGATGGGGCTAAAATCATTTACTAGCCAAGGTTTTCTCCGCGACAATATCAAGTAACCTCCTAGCTATAACGTCCTTGCTGGTCAGTGGGATATCTGTGACATTCCTTTCCCTATCTATGATTAATACTTCGTTGTATCTACTCCTGAACCCGGCTTCAGGCTTGGATACATCATTGGCCACGACTAGGTCGGCATTCGACTCCATGAGTTTTCTATAAGCCCGCTCTATAAGCTCATCCCTAGATACATTGTACTCAGCCTTAAATATGACTAAAAAGCTCTCTGGTGATACTTCCTTAACCATGTCAGATATCTTCTCTGTCTCAACCAACTCAATATTAAATCTCTTAACTCGGGACGTCGATAGCTTCTCACCAACCGGCTCAGCAGGCCTATAGTCAGCTGGTGCAGCCGCGATGAATACATAGTTATAATGCCTCTCCCCCAATTCATCTTTGGTTGCATCGAACATCTCCCTGGTTGTATATACCTGGGTCTGGGGGATATAGCTGGGTATGTCTACTGTTCCGGGGCCGTGGATAAGCTTTACATCTCCACCCATCCACCTAAATGCCTTGGCTATCTCAAGGGCCATTCTCCCCGAGCTTAGGTTGGTTATTATCCTAACCGGATCTATATACTCTATAGTTGGTCCACCCAAGACGAGGGCATTCTTCCCTGAATACATTCCTCTACCCCTATTCAAGGTGGTTATGACATGGTCCGTAATCAAGTCTATGTCTGGGATCTTCGCCTTCCCCTCCTCGATCAATGGCTCAACAACATCTATACCGAGTTTCCTAAGCCTATTAATATTGTCCTGTGTCGCCTGGCTAACATATAGAGGGAGGTGCATCGCTGGAACAACGATTATAGGTATATTGCTACCTAAGGCTGTTATGGCTAATGCGGCTACGGGGGTATCAGCTATACCTGAAGCTAATTTGGCTATGGTATTTGCCGTGGCTGGATATATAAGTATGAGGTCAGCCCTCCCAGGATATTGCCCACCAAACATTACATGCTCTATATTACCGGTCAACTCTGTTACTGGCTTGTTCCCAGTAGCCCAGTGCATCAAATCTGGCGATATTATTCTTGTCGCGGCCTCGGTCATGAACGGCACTACATCGGCTCCATACCTCATTAATCTCCTAGCTAGGTCGACAGCCTTATATGCAGCTACACTACCAGTTATACATAATGCAATCCTAGTATCTTTTAAGTAGTCTCCATATGTACCGATAATATCTTTTGATGGATGCATATACATCAAACCCATAGGGAATTATCCATAGGCACAAAATTAATTTATTTAAATAATTTGCTTATATATGGTGGCTGGTAACCCCTATTCCCCGGCCAATTCACCGAGTCTATCCCTGATATACCTCAGTACTCTCGATAGAATCGCCTTATTATCATAGCTTGATACTATATTCTCTAGACTTGTCCTATCGAGATTTATGTATTCCTCTGCTAGCTTAATCATGTTGGGTAGGGCTCTGACGATATTATCTACGATGGTTATGTCCGCGACCTGTGCCGTCCTTGATAAGGGGTTCAAGTCTATAGCAATTATAAATTTGCCTAATCTTTTTAGGGCCTCCGCCCTATCACCATCCTCCAAAGGTATTAATACGGTGTCTGCAATGTATATCCCTCTGCTACTAACCCTCCTCCTCTCACTCCCAAGCTCCTCTATAGTTCTATCCGCGTCCTCCCCGACGCCCAACACCTCCCTAGCCCCGTGTCTCCTAAGTATATCTGCTATCTTCTCCTCCCTCTCACGCGTCCTATAGAATAGATTAACCTCTATCTTGGCGCCAGTTAATTCAGCTAGCCTAACCACCTCACCCGGAACCAAGGCTGCAACATTTCCATTCACAGATATAACTGGATGCCTCGATAGGAGTAGCTTAGCGACCGCGGCCTTCTCCGCTTCATATGCCTCCTCAATAGTCTCCTCCCCCAAGATATAGTCGAAGCACTCACCACGTCCATGGGCTATCAGTCCCTGGAGGACAACATATCCCTCATGATACCCCTCTACTATCTTCTCCCTATAAAGTAGTGATTTGTATCTAGGGTGGGTCTCCGGTATCTTAATCACCAATGTAATCCCCCCGACTCAAATTAATTCATTCACTGGATAAACTATTTAACCAATTATTTATATATCGCTGGCATCCTTCCCGTCCTTCCCGCCCCTTTCCCGGGGTGTCCCTAAAATAGTATATGGCATATATGCTTGATTGGTGATGGGGATGGCGGTGGATAAATATGTTGTCACAGGCTTGCTGGGAATCATATTGATCGGATTACTGGCACCCTACTTCGCATCGGCCCAGGTATATGCTGGCGACCGGGATGAGATGAGGAAGCTCGTTGCAGAGAGGGTCGTCAATATAGCTAAGGGTAAAATATATGGCCTACTAAACCTTGCTGAGGAGAATGGCTTGGTGATACCGGCTAACCTAACTAATAGGGTGGATGAGGCTATATCGATATTGGCTCAGGCTGAGGCAGCCATCGATACAGATCCAAATGAGGCGATAAGGCTCAGCATAAAGGCTACCTTAGTGTTTGCTCCAGTGGCTCGATATATATTAAGGAACCTACCTGCAGATGTGATACCCGAGGCTAACATAATTAGGCTAATGAATGCTATAAACGTGAAGCTGGGGATGGTTGAGCGCCTAAATAATACTGTGAACTGGCTAGATGAAAGGGGTATACCATACCCAGATGAGGTTAGGACACTCTTGGATGAGGCTTATGAAAGTCTTATCCAGGCAAAGTCGCTTCTGGAGTCGGGCGAATATAATACATCTGATGTGGCACACCTAGTTGGAGAGGCCTCTATGAAGATCGGTCTAGCCACGAAGACATTGTATAGGGGGCTTCACAGGGACTGGGTTAAAGTGAACATAATTGCACAGGCGGGTATAAGGATGCATACTAACTTGAAGAGGATGGTAAATGTTCTTAATAGAACTATAATTATGCTCGACGAGGGTGCGGCAAATGTAACTGAGGTTGTGGACCTATTAAATGGCATCGCTGATGCATTGACCCGTTTGGCGGATATAATTGATAGGCATATGGGTGTAGCGCCCGAACAGTCGAATGCCTCCATCGCGATGGGTATTATCAGGGACGCATTATACGATGCATCCGATCTGTTGAGGGAGGCGGCTAGTTACCTAGAGGAGGGTGATACCGATTCTGCGATAGCTGCGATACAGGCGGCGATAGATATAATCCTTGATGCTATAGATGAGGCTGGACAGTACATGAGTGAGGCGAGGATCAAGATAATCAAGCTTAGGGAGATATTGCCTCAGATGATGGATAGGCTTAGAGACGGCATCAGGAGGATGGTTGCAGCAAGGATGGGTGGCCTAATCTTTAGAGTAGGCTTGATAGAGGCGTCCCTCCACGCGGCATATAACAGGTACAATGATGGGCATCTATCTAAGGAGGCGCTTCTAAGCCTATTGGATAGAGCAGAAAATATACTCAATATCATGCTTGAGAGACTCAATAAAATGCCTAGACCGCCCCAGGTACTGGTTCAGAAGATAAATAACCTGCTTGCATGGATACAGGACGTGAGGTCTGAGCTCAGCGGCAGCTAACAACCCCATATCCATTCTTTATTTATAATTCATCCATTCATATTTTACTCAATGTATGTCTAGCTTTAGGAATCTCAATTCTATACATATCCCCAAGCTACAATTCGATATGTTCCTAAATAGGGTTAGGGAATCGGATGTTGAGGTCGGTGGCTTATTAATTGGATATATAGAGGGCGACGGGGCATATTGTAATGAAATCAAGATAGGTAGGAATATCCTCGATAGTCCATATGAATTTAGGCTTGACGACTCGTTCCTGGCGAGTGTCATATCCGGATTATCTGGGGATGAAGATATTATCGGTGTTATCCATTCCCATCCAGCTCCGCCATACCCCAGTATCGTTGATAGGAAGTATATGAAGTTATGGCCAGTTGTATGGGTTATAGTGGATTCGAGGACTCTAGATTACAGGGGATGGCTAGGTGATAAGGAGATAAAGGTGGTAATTCATTAATTTCATTGTAATGTAGGGGGTGTATTCCATGAGGGTTATCCACGAGGAGGCCGTTATAGACCTCGATGGAGAGGGTGGTATGGCGGATATAACCAAAATTGTTATGGATGTAGTTAGGAAGTCGGGAATTAGGGAGGGGCTTGTAAATATATTCTCAGTAGGCAGTACGGCCGGTGTCACCACTATAGAGTATGAGGATGGATTGATTCAAGACTTTAGAGATGCCGTGGAGAGGCTCTTTCCAAGGGATATCGAGTATAGGCATAACCTGAAGTGGCGTGATTATAATGGCCATAGCCATATTAGGGCCTCATTTATAAAACCGAGCTTAACGATCCCGGTAGTGGATGGTGTGCCTGTTCTCGGGACTTGGCAGCAGATTATCCTAATAAATTTTGATAATAGGCCGAGGTCTCGTAAGATAATAATTACCTGTATGGGTGTGTAATGACTATCCCCATCTCCCCATCAATCTAGCCTTGAGCTCATGTATTATTTTGTGAAGCTGGATATCCATTGGGCAGACTTCCGTACACCTTGCACATAGTAGGCAGAAGAGTGAGAGCCTAGATGCGAGTCTCTCATCCTCGGTAATGGCGGTCCAACCCATGCCCATAGGCCCACCATATACTGGGCCGCCCCAATAGTTACCTGTTATACTCCATACCGGGCATACACCCTGGCATCTCCCGCACTTTATACATAGTAGCTGCTCCCATATAACTGGGTCATCCAAATATTTTGACCTACCCCCATCATATAGTATCACGATTACCTTACCTGGGCCGTGGACTCCGTATATCCTCTTCTGCTCGATATCGGCTGTGCTACTTGGGCCAGCTATGATTGATAAGTATGTTGGTGGATAGAGCCCTGCATTGGCTGCCTGGAGCAGGGCCTGCTTATAGGCTAGCTCCATATTCGGCATAATCTTCTCAATACTTATGATTGCTATATGTATCGGGGGTAGGTTAGTCGTGTTCCTAATATTCCCCTCATTAGATATGAGGAATATAGCCCCCGTATCTGCTGCTATCGTGTTCCCACCGCTTATCCCTACATCAGCCTCGATGAATATATTTCTGAGGTAGTGTCTGACCTGGGCCACGATCTCCTCTAAGGTCGATGATTCAGACACCTTTACACCTACACTCCTTAGTAGCTTGACAGCTCTTTCCTTAGTCATATGTACAGCTGGTGCGATGGTATGCATAGGCTTCTCCCCGGCTATCTGGATTAGGAGCTCCCCCAGATCTGTCTCGACAACCCTATGCCCCTTTCTCTCTAGATACTCCCTAAGCTTTATTTCCTCTGTAACCATTGATTTAGACTTTATCACCAGCTTAGGCGGCTCCCCAACATATTGATCAACCAACTTAAATACTTCATCCCTACTTTTCGCAAGATGCGCCGTCCCCATAATCTCCTCTACACTCTTCATAGTCATATCGATATAGTAATCTATGTTTCTCAATACCTCCTCCTTAGCCTTCCTAACCTCCTCCCTAAAACTCTCTAGATAGGGATATCTAGAGAGTACCTTCATTGGATTCTTCTCAATCCTCTCTGATGAGACCTCCAACGCCCTCCTCACACCGGTATCTCGGATCGTCTCCTCCAAAACCCTATATATATCCTCCATCTCGAGCGGATACATCAAATTCACCTCAATATGCTAGCCAGATCCCTAATCTCCACCTCCCCCATCCCCTCATCGAGGGCGGCCCTACTGAGGTTTATATAGCATATTGGGCATAAGGTCACAATTTTAGATGATTTGCTAGCCAGCTGTCTCAGCCTCTTCTTGGCGATCTCGGAGCTTAGCTCTGGATATATTGATTCGATTGGCCCGCCGCAGCAGTAGGTCATCTGCCTCGAATACTCTGGCTCCAGGATCTTGGCTCCCCCTTTCTCGAGTAATTCCCTAGGCTTATCTATGATCCCGACTATTCTTGCATATATACATGGGTCATGTATAACGTATTCTTCCCCCGATTCTAAACCGGGTTCGAGATCGTCTAAATTAATTAGATTTAGGTAGTTTATGACTTCCAAGTCATATCCATCAACGTATTTAGGATATATATCTCTAATTATGTGGGTTGTGTGTGGGTCGATGGTCACCACCTTCTTGACCCCATTTTCACGGAATATATCCATGACTCTATTTGCATGATTCTCGAAGAGCCGTATCATCCCGAGGTCATATAGCAGTACCCCTGAATATGGTTCTTTATCATATAGGTAGCCTATATCCTGGTACGTGTTCTTCACCATTTTAGCTATGTTATCAAGTACTTGGTTTACGTAATTGACTGTTTTTTCATCTACTCTCAGTAGCTTTGTCAAGTCTATTAATTTGGATGCGAGCCTAGCTATTGTACCCATCTTTCTACCCATCTTTGCCAAGTATCTTGTGGAGGCCTCTATATATGGCGTGAGTTGATATAATAAGCCGGTATATAGGACTGTATCGCCGCCGGTTTTAAGGTTGTTTTCATAGGCCCATCTATTTAGACGTCTATGGTCTATCCTGAATGGGGAGCCGTATTTAACTATATTATCTACAAGGATTGATAATATATCTTCAATTGGATAACTCATCGCAATAAATATTTAGATGTTACTTGAAATAAATCTGAATCTTCTTAGCCTAGTTGGCTAACCACCTTATTAATTAGTTTTATCGCCTCTAGATAGATGTCTCTATTGGCTATGTCTATCTCTTCATCTATCTCCTCCAGCTTCTCCGTGAAAAGTTTCTCAGCGAGTAGCCTAACCATATACCTCCTCCTAGCCGATATCTTCTCTGAATATATTCCATATTCTTTTATGAATTCTAGATGTTCCTCGACCGCCTTCACTAGCTCGTCTATGCCCTGGCCTAATGCGGCGCTCGTCTTGATTAGCTTGGGTCTCCATTTAAGCTTCTCGGAGCCGATCTCCCCGGTCTCTAAGGCGAAGTCGAGGTATGCATAAGTTCTATTTGCCTCCGGCTTATCACTCTTGTTTAGCACATATATGTCGCCTATCTCCATAATCCCCGCCTTCAGTGCCTGTATCTCATCACCCATACCGGGGGCTGTGACTACCAGTATAGTGTGTGCTAGGTTCATGATATCGATGTCTGTCTGGCCGACCCCTATACTCTCTACAATAATCTTGTCGAACCCCAGTTTATCAAATACCTCGATCATCGCAACCCCAGAGAATGATAGGCCGCCTTTTACACCCCTGGTTGGGACGCTCCTAATGAAGACCCTGGGGTCCGTGGCGTGCTCCTGCATCCTGATTCTATCCCCGAGGAGTGCACCTTTCGATAAGGGGCTTGTTGGGTCTATGGCGACGACGGCTATCCTTAGCCCCTGTTCCTTGTATCGGCTAATCAGTTTAGAGATCAGTGTACTCTTCCCGGAGCCGGGGATGCCTGTGACGCCTATTACATGGCCTCCACCTTCTCCACCCATAACCTTGTTTAGAATCCTGCTTGCATCTAATGGGGACCTCTCTATATAAGTTAGGAGCCTACCTATAGAGGCCCTATCTCCTTGGAAAGCCTTGTCTATAAGTGTATCCAATTCCTGTGTAGTCACTCCTCTCTCCTCTCCAACGCAGCCTCAAGAGTCTCCTTAATAATCTCCTTCAATGAGGTGCCGGGTAGGAATATGTTTCTAATACCGAGCTCCTTCAACTTTGGTATATCTGGTATTGGAATCGTCCCGCCAAGCAGTACTGGAACGTCGTCGAGCCCCTTTTCCCTCAATAGTTCCATAAGCTTCTTCATCAATGGTATATGGGCGCCGCTTAATATGCTTACCCCAATGACGTCGACATCCTCCTGGATAGCCGTCTCTACAACCTGTTCGGGTGTCTGCCTAATACCGGTATAGATTACCTCGAGCCCAGCGTCTTTTAATGCCCGTGCAACTACCTTTGCACCCCTGTCATGCCCATCCAACCCTAGCTTAGCGACCAATACTTTGATCCTCCTGCCCTTACTCTTCTTCAAGAGCTCTAATATATCGGTGGCTCCACCCATATACCATACACCTCCTTCAATGTACTCATGATCTCACCCAGGGTAGCATAGCTCTTAACGGCTTGGAGAATATATGGCATTACATTCTCACCCTTCTCAGCCGCCCTCTTCAAATTCTTGAGACTCCTCTCCCACCTAGCCTTGTCCCTCCTCTCCCTCAGCCTCCTCAGCCTCTCCCTCTGCCTCATCTCTATCTCCTTCTGATTAATATCTAGGAGGGGTACATTCCTAATCTCTTCATCCTCCTCCTCAACAAATATGTTTACCCCTACTATATAGCGCCTACCCTCCTCAACCTCTTTCTGGAACCTGAAGCTTGCATCTGTTATCTCCCTCTGGGGATATCCACGTTTAACAGCCTCTATCATACCTCCCATCATCTCTATCCTATCTATATATTTCCAGGCCTCCTCCTCAATCTTATCTGTGAGCCACTCCACATAGTAGCTACCGGCCAATGGGTCTACGGTATCAGCTACACCGGTCTCGAAAGCGATTATCTGCTGGGTCCTCAATGCCAGTTTTGCGGCGAACTCCGATGGCACCCTGAATGGCTCGTCGAGGGCATTTGTATGTAGGCTCTGGGTGCCCCCCAATACGGCGGCCAAAGCCTCTATAGTCGTCCTGATTATGTTGTTGTATGGCTGCTGTGCAGTAAGTGATACGCCTGCGGTCTGGGTGTGGAAGCGTAGCCATAGGCTCCTCTCCTTCTTTGCGTTGAACCATTCTTTCATTATCTTTGCCCACATCCTCCTAGCCGCCCTGAACTTAGCTATCTCCTCGAAGAAGTTTATGTGGGAGTCGAAGAAGAAGCTTAGTCTTGGGGCGAACTCATCTACATCCATGCCTCTATTAATCAGATGCCTTACATACTCTATGCCGTTTGCTATGGTGAAGGCTAGTTCCTGAACCGCTGTGCTACCAGCCTCTCTAATATGGTACCCACTTATACTGATAGGGTTCCATTTAGGGAGATTCCTTACACTCCACTCAACAACATCCATTGCAAGCTTCACTGCCGGCTCAGGGGGGAAGACATAGCTCTTCTGTGCAATAAACTCTTTGAGTGGATCATTCTGGGTCGTCCCACCAATCCTATCATAAGGTACCCCCTGCTTCTCAGCCGTAGCTACATACATTGCTAAGAGCACGGGAGCCGGGGGATTTATAGTCATGTTGGTGGTTATCTCACCCATATTAATACCATCGAATATAATCTCCATATCCTCTATTGAGGATACGGATACGCCGCAGACACCCACTTCTCCACTAGCCATAGGGTCATCCGCATCTATACCAACTAATGTTGGGAAGTCGAATGCAAGGCTCAGCCCCGTCTCCCCATGTTCAATGAGGAACTTGAGTCTCTTGTTTGTATCCTCAGCCGAGCCATAGCCGGAGAACATACGCATAGTCCATATCCTGCCTCTATACATAGTTGCGTGTATACCTCTGGTGAATGGGTATTCACCTGGTAGACCAAGCTTCTCAAAATAATCCATATTCCTAATATCGAGTGGCGTGTATACACCTTTAACCTCAATATTAGAGTGGGTCCTAAAACTATCCTGCCTAAGCGGATATTTGGATAGGGACTTTGGCAGAGTCTCCTTCTCCCACTTCTTAAGCCTCTCTTCAATAATCTTCAATGTCTCTTCATTAAAAAGTCGGGCCATCTATATTTCACCACTGAAATAAACAGAAAATCCTAATTATTTATATAGATGTGCCAAATGCTTTAAACGATAATTAATATATTGAAAATGAACACCGTGATTAAGCCCAAATTACTATTACATTGTCTACATAATACAATAATTAATGTCTATACCTGGTAGAAGGCGGAAATATACTGAGCCTTATATTCCATATAATATTATCTTAATGATTATGCCTAAGGTCTATAGCGAGGTCCTCGGCGAATATATAGATATACCTGATGATCCACGTATAGTTAGCCTCGCCCCATCCATAACCGACACCCTACATAAGATAAAGGCTTGGGGAAATGTGGTTGGCGTGAGTTTATATTGTAACATACCTAGAGAGGCGGCTGGGAAGCCTAGGGTAGGTGCGTATTTAAAAGTGAGCTATAAGAAGCTAGATGAGCTTGAACCAGACCTCATATTAACCACAACCGGGGTCCAAAGAAGATTAACTATGGAGCTTAGGGATAAAGGATATACAGTATATCCCATCCCACTACCCATAAGCATATATGGCATCATCGACAATATAGTCCTAACTGGATATGCCGTAGGCAAGGTGGATGAGGCATATAGGGTGGCGAGGGAATACCTGGATAAGCTTAGATCACTGGAGCCACCTCTACATGGGAGCGTGTATTACGAGATTTGCTTCGAGGAGCCATACACCATAGGGAAATATAGCTACATAAACTCTTCACTCGCATATATAGGGCTAAAAAACATATTCATGGAGATCGAGGCATCCTACTTCAAACCAGATATGGATAAAGTTTTAGAGGCCAACCCCAGCATCATTCTATATGAAATGAACCCGGCCAAGCGGCCTGAGAAGAGAGATGTGATAAAGATGTTGTTAGATAGGGGGTGGGGTGAATTGGATGCGGTTAAGAATGATAGGGTCATAATACTTGAGCCTGATACCCTAGCACATTATGGCCCGACGCATATAGAAAACCTAATAAAAATCTATAACACTATTAGGGATATTCGGTGAATAGCCTATAAGAGTGATTAATATGCCTGGCAAAAAGGTTCTAGACTATAGGGGGATGAAGAGCCCAGAGCCACTATTCAAAATAAGGGAATTACTGGTAAAAGCTGAGGAAGACACCGAATATATAATCTACCTAACCGATAAACAATGCTGCGAAGTCATCCCCCTCTACCTACAGGCCATGGGCTATAAAGTGATGGAGATATCCGAAGAAGACGTCAACGGGGAAAAGACATACATAATAAAGTTCACGACCTAAACAACTTTATAACCCGGCTAAATTAAGATATATAGTGGGGATGATGACTACTCTCGGCAAAGAATGGATGATTGAAAGGCATTAGTCTGACCCACAAAAAAGACGGTCAGAGCTTTGTTAGACTCACAACTGAGAATTAGCAAATAGAACAATAAAATAGAGATATTCATATAATCATATAAACTATTAATTCTACCATAAGCATACTGCTAAACTCAATTAATTGAAAAAAATAAATTACTGACCGAATGTTTTTATGTAGTCTGATGTTAATTGTAATTAGAGTAGGTACTATCGCCATACCAAAGAAGATAGAAAACTTGTTATAATGAATGGAGGCCTAATCCGATGTTAATGAGGGCCTTAAATGACTCTTACCTTCAATAATCCTAATATGATGCCAATTAGGACATAATTGTTTTTTATATAAAGTATGGTGGTATTTATCAGGGGAGTTTAGTTTAATTACTAAAGGATATTGCTTTATATATGATATCTGAACTAATTATTGATGATGATTAAGCGCAGGATAATAATTACTGGTAGTCCAGTGACTGATGTGGGTTTTAGGGTATTCCTGCTTAGCTTGGCTGAAACTATTGGGTTTGATAAGTTTTTCGCCAGAAATATCGGTATCAATGAGGTTGAGGTTTTTTTGGAGGGCGAAGCCGAGGCTATAGAGAGATTTATATCCGACATAAAAAGTATGAAACCTGGTCGTGTAGAGATAGGGAATATAATTATCGAAGAATATGATGGTGAGATTGGGAGTATCGAGTCATTCTATAGAGTATTATCTAGTGAGCAGCTTAGCAAGATAATAGATGTCGGCCTATCAATGGTCGACAAACAAGACCAAATGCTAGGTAAGCAGGACCAGATGTTAGTAAAACAAGACGAAATACTTAGTGAGATTAGGGACCTTAGAAAAGATCTCAGGAGCTTACTTGACGATAGACTTAGAAAAATTGAGGAAGATATAGCACTAATAAAGGCTAGACTTGGATTAAAAGAATGATATCATAAATATTAAATCTTACTTATACCTTTATTCCAGTCTACTCTTCCCCTTTTAAATCTCTGGAAAAAAGTTGAT